>NZ_JAVLBC010000014.1:0-27477 GCF_031581305.1 Halomonas sp. | reverse complement strand
TCTCGTTGCGGAAGAAGGCCAGCATCAGGGCAAAGGTCAGCGCCTGGGTGATGATCGACAAGTACACCCCGGTGACCCGCGAACGGAAGGCCAGGAAACCGAACACCAGGGCCAGCAGGCCTGGCGCCAGCAACACCATCAGGAAGGCGAACCAGGCCATATCGAAGCCCAGCCAGTACCAGGGCAGGCTCTCCCAATCGAGAAACACCATGAAATCCGGCAGTATCGGATCGCCATAGGTGCCCCGGTCGCCGATCTGGCGCATCAGGTACATGCCCATGGCGTAGCCGCCCAAGGCAAAGAAGGCGCCATGGCCCAGGCTCAGGATGCCGAGATAGCCCCACACCAGATCCACGGCCACCGCCAACAGGGCATAACTCAGGTACTTGCCGAGCAGCGTCACCGTGTAGGTGGAGACATGCAGCGGATGACCCACCGGCAGCGCGAGGTTGAGCAGCGTTACCATGGCCAGGGCGGCCAGCAGGAGGCTCAGGAAGAGGCGTGTCGAACGCTCACGAAAGGGTCGTGTCAGCCACATGATGGTCTAGCCCTCCGCCGCCCGGCCCTTCTGCGGAAAGAGTCCGCGGGGGCGCTTCTGGATGAACAGGATGATGAAGACGAGCACCAGGATCTTGGCCAGCACAGCGCCCGCCCAAGGCTCGAGGACCTGATTGATCACGCCCAGCGACAGCCCGGCCACCAGGGTGCCCCAGAGGTTACCGACACCGCCGAAGACCACCACCATGAAGGAGTCGATGATGTAGTTCTGGCCCAGGTTGGGCCCCACGTTGGTCAGCTGGGAGAGTGCCACGCCGGCAAGCCCCGCCACCCCCGACCCCAGGGCGAAGGTCATGATGTCCACGCGGGTCGCCCGGATGCCCATGGAACGGGCCATGGCGCGGTTCTGGGTCACGGCCCGCACCTCGAGGCCCAGCCGTGTGCGGCGCATCACCAGCATCAGGCCGGCAAACACCACCAGCGCGAAGCCCAGCACATAGAGGCGGTTGAGGGTCAGCGAAAGCCCCTCGTTGATCATGAGGGAGCCGCTCATCCACTCGGGGGTGACCACGGTACGGTTCAGCGGCGAGATCACGGTGCGCACCAGCTGCTGGAGGATCAGGCTGACACCGAAGGTGGCCAGCAGGGTCTCCAGCGGACGCCCCTTGAGGAACTGGATCACGCCCCGCTCGATGGCGATGCCGGCCACCGCCGCCACCAGGAATCCGGCGGGTATCGACAGCACCATCGCCAGGCCGGGCTGACTGGGCAGCAGCTGCTGCATGGCCCAGGTGGTGTAGGCGCCCAGCATGATCAGCTCGCCATGGGCCATGTTGATCACGCCCATGACACCGAAGGTGATGGCAAGACCAATCGCCGCCAGGACCAGCACCGAGCCCAACGAGAGGCCAAAGTAGAGCGTCTCGACCCCCCGATTGAGCTTCATCGTCTGCTCGATGTCGGCCAGGGCCGAGCTGGCGGCCTCAGCCAGCGCCGGATCGGCGCTGCGCGCGGCGGTGTTCAGGGCGGCCCTGACCCGACTGTTGAGGCTGCCCTGCAGCTCAGCCACGGCCTCGATGCTGCCCTGCTCGAGGCGATGGATGGCCAGGCCCTGCTGGAGCAGGCGGCGCACCTCGGCATCTTCCTCGGCGCGGATGACGGCCTCGAGTGGTTCGACCAGGCTGGCATCGACGTCACCGAGCAGAGCACGGGCGGCCTCACGGCGATCCCGGGTGTCAGTAACGTGCAGATCGAGCACCGCCAGCGCGCTCTGCAACTGGCCGCGCAGGGCGTTGTTGATGCCGAGTCGGTCAAGCTCGCGCCGCGACATCTCGCCGAGGGCCTCGCCGGTCAGGGCATCGGCCACCGGCCAGTCACGCCCCCGATTCTCGAGCACCACGACAAAGCGGCCCGTCTCCTTGTGCCGCTGCAGTTTGCCGCCCTGCAGCGCCTCCAGCCAGCCTCGGCTGCGCTTGTCGCCACTGGTGATGATGGCTTCGATGGCCTCGCTCATCTGGTGATAGGATGCGGCATCGAGGGACTCGAGGAGCGGCTGGCCGTCGTCATCCTGCGCACTGGCCGCCAACGGCAGCCAGGCCAGCAGGCACAGGGCCAGCATGCGCCCGAGACAGGGGGGGATCTTCATGGGGGATTCCTGAGAAGGTTCGTCGAGTGGCGTGTCACCACCACCGGGTCAGGGGCGACCCGGTGGAATACCGATCTTATTCTGCGGCGGTGGCCTCTTCCTGGGCCTCGCTGCCGCCGCAGCTCCCCTTGACGACGTTGTAGTTGCCGCATTCCATGGGTCCCCGCCAGTCGCTGATCAGGTCCCTGGAGCCTTCCAGGTAGTCGGACCAGGCATCGCCGGCCACGGTGGAGGGGGTCTCCCAGACGATGGAGAACTGGCCGTTGTCCTGGATCTCGCCGATCAGCACCGGCTTGGTGATGTGGTGGTTGGGCATCATCGCCGCGTAGCCACCGGTGAGGTTGGGGACGCTGACCCCGATGATGGCGTCCTTGACCGCATCGACCTCGGTGGTGCCGGCCTTGCGCACCGCCTCGGCCCACATGTTGAAGCCGATGTAGTGGGCTTCCATGGGATCATTGGTCACCGCCATCTCGTCGCCGGTGTATTCGATCCAGGCGTCGATGAAGTCATAGTTGGTGTCGGTGTCGACGCTCATGAAGTAGTTCCAGGCGGCGAGGTGCCCGACCAGCGGTGCGGTGTCGATGCCGGTGAGTTCCTGCTCGCCCACCGAGAAGGCCACCACCGGGATGTCGGCGGCGTCGATGCCCTGGTTGCCCAGTTCCCGATAGAAGGGCACGTTGGCGTCGCCGTTGATGGTGGAGACCACCGCGGTCTTCTTGCCCTCGCTGCCGAACGCCTTGATCTCGGAGACGATGTTCTGCCAGTCGGAATGACCGAAGGGCGTGTAGTTGATCATGATGTCCGCATCGAGGACCCCATGCCCCTTCAGGTAGGCCTCGAGGATCTTGTTGGTGGTGCGCGGGTAGACATAGTCGGTCCCGGCCAGCACCCAGCGCTCGACGCCCACCTCGTTCATCAGGTAGTTGACGGCGGGAATCGCCTGCTGGTTGGGCGCGGCGCCGGTGTAGAAGACGTTTTCGGAAGACTCCTCGCCCTCATACTGCACGGGGTAGAAAAGCAGGCCATTGAGCTCTTCGACCACCGGCAGCACCGACTTGCGCGACACCGAGGTCCAGTTGCCGAAGATGACGTCGACCTCCTGCTGCGCCAGCAGCTCGCGCGCCTTCTCGGCGAACAGCGGCCAGTCCGAGGCCGGGTCGACCACCACGGCCTCGAGTTCGCGACCCAGCAGGCCGCCCTTCTCGTTCTGCTGATCGATCAGCATCTCGACGGTGTCCTTGAGCACCGTCTCACTGATGGCCATGGTGCCGGAGAGGGAGTGCAGGATGCCCACCTTGATGGGGTCTTCCTGAGCCAGAGTGGGTGTGGCGAAGGCAGCGCTCAACAGCGGCACGGCCAGCCAGTGGGGAGTGCGATAGACGGATGACGGGATCATGGAATCTCCTTGCGATCGATATTGTTGTCGATGAGTCCAGCGAGGGAGGCCATCGCGGGATGCCTCTCTCAGCTGCCGCAAGGGATGTGCCAAAACGGCACGATGCCGGTTTTTAGCAATTATCTCAATCAATTGGGCGATAATACCCAGGCGGACCATTGCGCCCATGGGCAGCATTCTGGTGCAGGAGGGGGCGCCGCCCTGCCCCAGGATGGTCTTTCCCCTGGTGCAGCGCACCGTCGTGACGCAGGACGACCCACACGCAAAGCGGGGGCACCGGCTCAGCCGGTGCCCCCGCTGAGCAGTGGCGATGGTCGCGCGTGCCTGGCCAACATCACGCGCAAGGCGCTGCTGATACGATGGGAGCAGGAAGTCTCGCGCCGCGAGTCGCGGTGATCATCGACATGACGAGACTTCGCCCATCGGGCGTGGATTCACTGAACGAAGGAGAGTTCCACCGGGGCGGTACCGCGATGCAGCATGCCGAGGGCCTTGGCGGCACGCTTGGAGAGATCGATGATACGCCCCTTGGCATAGGGACCGCGGTCATTGATGAGCACCTCGACCTCGCGACCGTTGTCCTCACGGGTCACCACCACCTTGGTCCCGAACGGCAGAGAGGGATGGGCCGCCGTGAGGGCCTGCTGGTCGAAGGGTTCGCCGCTGGCCGTGGTGCGGCCCTGGAAGCGGTCGCTGTAGTAGGACGCGACACCCTGCTGGGTCTCTGCCGTCTTCTCGTGGGCCTGCCCCTTGCCGGCGCAGCCGGTCATCAGCAGACCCGCCATGCAGCAGGTCAGAATCAGGCGGGATCGACTCCCCATGCTGTCACCTCATGACGTACCGTGGTGCGCCGACGTTCGCGTCCAGCGATCAGGCGCCATGATCGATTGTTGACGGCGCAGGGTGCTTGCCCTGCAGCCAACCCGAACTCGTGGCTCGGTCCCGGTCGAACCAGGCCAGCCGGTCGTGCAATGTCACGACACCACCGACGATAATCAGGGTCGGCGGTCGAATAGTAACCACTTCGCCTGTCGGCGGCAACTCTTGCAGGGTGCCGACATGCACCCGCTGGCGTGCCGTGGTGCCCTGCTCGATCAAGGCCACGGGCGTCTCGGGGGCCAAACCATGGCGCTGAAGCTGCTCACCGATCAGTGCCAGGCTGCCCAGCCCCATGTAGAACACCAGCGTCTGGCCCGGGCCGGCCAGCGTGGGCCAGTCCAGGTCGCTGCTGCCATTGCGCAGGTGCCCGGTGACGAAACGCACCGACTGGGCATGATCGCGATGGGTCAGCGGAATGCCGGCATAGGCGGCACATCCCGAGGCCGCGGTGATGCCGGGAATCACCTCCACGCCAATGCCGGCCGCCACCAATGTCTCGAGCTCCTCGCCACCACGCCCGAAGATGAAGGGGTCGCCGCCCTTGAGCCGGACCACCCGCTTGCCGACCCGGGCCCAGTCGACCAGGGCCTGGTTGATGCCGTCCTGGGGCACACTGTGGCTCGAGCGCTCCTTGCCGACGTAGAACCGAGATGCCTGCGGGGCCGCCAGGGCGAGGATCTCGTCGCTGACCAGCCGATCATGCAGGATCACCTCGGCGTCCTGCAGGCGGCGCAGCGCCTTGATCGTCAGCAACTCGGGGTCGCCGGGACCGGCGCCCACCAGACTGACGCCACCGGAGGGAAAGGCCGAGCCGGTCGGCAACCTGACGCGCGCATCGAGCGGATCGCCATCGTGTTGAGGACCGACCTGCATATTCCAGTATCTCCAATAAAAAATACTTTATATGCATTATGGTAATTAAAAACCCCGCCACATGCCACTATCCCCTCGGCACAAGCCTATAACCGCGTGTCCGCCAATTGACGGGCGCCGAAGCCGCGCCAACGACGTCGCCCCCGCTGGGCGGGGGCGACGAGGGCACTGCTGGACGCTGGAACGACCTCAGGGACAGAGCACGCGGCGCAGGCGAGGGCTGGACAGCTCGCCGACCAGGGTGATCACCACCAGCACCGCCAGCAGCCAGGGCCAGTGAAGCGCGAACTCCAGCCGGGTGATCCCCAGGGCATCGACGAAGATCACCAGGATGCCCAACGGGCTCACGTAGCGAACCATGAACAGCCAGAGCGCATGCCAGCCGGCAGAGAGCCCGAGCTCCTCGCGGAAGGTCTCATTCTTGAGCACGAAACCGGCGAGCAGCACCATGCCCAGTCCGCCCAGCGGCATCATCCAGCGCGATGTCAGGTAGTCCAGCCAGTCGAAGAAGTGCTTGCCGGCCAGGGTCCAGTCAGCCCCGACATTGAACGACAGCATCGCCAGGGTGCTGACCAGCCACAGCACCATGCCGGTGCCCCAGGAGGCCGTGCGACGCGAGAGCCCCCTGTTGTCGGTGAGCCACGAAACCGTGGCCTCGACCATGGAGATCGACGAGGTCAGCGCCGCCATGGAGAGCATCACGAAGAACAGGATGCCGAACAGGGTCCCCATCGGCATGGCCTGGAAGGCCAGGGGCAGGCTCATGAAGATCAGCCCCGGCCCGCTGCTCGGGCTCATGCCGTTGGCGAAGATCACCGGGAAGATCGCCAGCCCCGCCATCAGCGCCACCAGAGTGTCGGCCAGCGCCACGGACAGCGTGGTGCGGGCGATGGAGGCTCGCGCCGGCAGGTAGCTGCCATAGGTGAGGATGGCCCCGGAGGCCAGGGAGAGGGTGAAGAAGGCATGCCCCAGGGCGGCCAGCATGCCCTCGCTGGAGAGGCTGCCGGCATCGAACGAGAACAGGAAACGAACCGCCTCGCCGAAGCCGCCGGAGAAGACCCCGTAGCCGATCAGGATCAGCAGCATCACCACCATGCCGGGCATCATCCAGCTCACGCTCTTCTCGATGCCCGACTGTACGCCCTTGCCGACGATCAGCATGGTCGCCACCGTGACCAGCGTGCTCCAGGCCCCCAGGTTCAGGGGGCTTTCGTTGTTGGCGCCGAAGATCGCCGCCATCTCCTCGACGCTGGAGGCGGCCAGGCCACCGCTCAGCATCTTCCACAGATAGGAGAAGGACCAGCCGGCCACCACCACATAGAACGACAGAATCAGGAAGCCACACAGCATGCCCATCCAGCCCAGCAGTGACCAGGCCGAGCCGCGACCCGACTCGCGGACCACGCGACGGATGGCATCGATGGGACTCCCGCGGCCGCGGCGCCCGAGGGCGATCTCGGTCATCATCACCGGCACCCCCATGGCCAGAATGCAGGCCAGGTAGACCAGCACGAAGGCCCCGCCACCGAACTCGCCGGTGATATAGGGGAATTTCCAGATGTTACCCAGGCCCACCGCGGAGCCGGTCGCCGCCAGGATGAAGCCCCAGCGGCCGAGCCACTGGGTTCGGGATTGCGGATGCGTTGTCATAGCACACCAGGGGTCACGGACGTTGTTGTTCCGACACGGCAAGAGGTCGCCACAGGGGTGCCATTGTGACGGATTTTATCGTGATTGGGCAGACGGGCGGTCGATTGTTCTGTTATTGACCATTCCCCTCTACCGGATGCTCAGCGCTGGATCAGGCCGAGGGTCAATCCGCCGTGAGGACACCGCGACGGATCTGGTCCTCCTCGATGGATTCGAACAGGGCCTTGAAGTTGCCCTCGCCGAAGCCGTCGTTGCCCTTGCGCTGGATGATCTCGAAGAAGATCGGCCCGATCACCGTCTCGGTGAAGATCTGCAGCAGCACGCCCTGATCGGGCCCCCATCGACCAGCAGGCTCAGTTCGCGCAGCTCCTCGAGGTTTTCCTGATGGTTGGGCACCCGCTTATCGACCTTCTCGTAATAGGTGTCCGGGGTCGTCAGGAAGGTGACGCCATTGGCCTTGAGGGCCCGCACCCTGGCATAGATGTCATCGGTGGCCATCGCCAGAGGCTGGATGCCCTCGCCGTTGTACTCGCGCAGGAATTCGGCGATCTGCGAGGTGTCGTCGGCAGACTCGTTGAGCGGGATATGCATCTTGCCACAGGGCGCGGTCATGGCCCGGGAGTGCAGGCCCGTCTTCTTGCCCTTGATGTCGAAGTAGCGGTTCTCGCGGAAGTTGGCGATGTCGTGGACGTCAGGGGTATGGGCGGGAGCATTCATGCATCCTCCAGAGGCTGTTGTTGTGAATCGAGGTGTAACGTCGCAATGAAACGTTCATCGGCCCGTGGCGGACGATATCCGGCCGCCGACGGGCTTTCGATGTCGCTCAGCCTAGTGCCTCGGCCCTTCCGCCGGAACGTGCCAACCAAGCTCCTGATACCCCATCACGCCGGGCCTTGCCCCCTGCCTCGTAACGAATTCCTTACAGACGCCGCAGCCCCATCAATTCCGGCCCCGGCATGGCGCAAATTCCTGACAGTGTGTAACGAAACATTTACGACCGGCATGCCGCAGCGGGGGCATCCGACTCACTGCCTGCCCAGCAGGGTCTCGACACTCGCCACCTTGTCGTCCATGTGCTGGTCGCGATCGGTGCGCGTCCCGACCTTGAGGGTGGTGGTGATGCGCGGTGCCCCCATCTCGTGCACGACCTCATGACAGCGCTTGACCACCGCCATCACCTCATCCCATGGCCCCTCGATGTTGGTGCCGTAGGCATGCATGCGATGCTCGAGACCGGACGCCTGGATCACACGCTGGCAGGCCGCAATATGCGGCGAGACCGACACCCCGACACCCAATGGCACCACACAGAGATCGATAATCACGTTCATGTCTTCCCCTCCTGGTTCGTGAAGCCATTGAAATACACGACTCAAGCATGCTGGTCTATGCTGGTCTTCAGCAATGTTACTGCCGCAGAGCCGTGCCCAGCGCTTTCGCCAGCCTGATATCCAAGAACGGTCCAGGAGGAATCCATGACCAGCGAACCACGTATCGGTCCCATCGCCCTACCCGATACCCGGGCCCGCCGGGTCTTCGAACAGCTCCTCGAGGGGTCGGGTGTCACGCTCAATGGCGATGCCCCCCAGGATATCCGCGTACTGCATCCCGACTTCTTCTCACGGGTATTGCGTCAAGGCACCCTGGGACTCGGCGAGTCCTACATGGATGGCTGGTGGGAGTGTGACCGCATCGACGAACTGGCCGCGCGACTGCTGCTCAACGGCCTGGGCGAGCATGCGCGCTCGACTACCGAACGCCTCAAATACCGCCTGCAGGCCGGCTTCATCAACCTGCAGAGCAAGGCACGTGCCTACATGGTCGGCGAGGCTCACTATGACCTGGGCAATGACCTCTTCGAGCGCATGCTCGATCCCACCATGTGCTACTCCTGCGGCTACTGGAAAACGGCCGAGGACCTGCACCAGGCCCAGCGCGCCAAGCTGGAACTGGCCTGTCGCAAGCTCGATCTCACCCCGGGCATGAAGGTGCTCGATATCGGCTGTGGCTGGGGCAGCTTCGCCGAACATGCGGCCCGACACCATGGCGTCGAGGTCACCGGCATCACCATCTCACGGGAACAGGCCTCCCTGGCCAGGGAGCGCTGCAGCGGGCTGCCGGTAGAGATCCTGCTACAGGACTACCGCGACCTGGATGGGTGCTATGACCGCATTGTCTCCATCGGCATGTTCGAGCACGTGGGACACCGCAACTACCCCACCTACTTCGAGACCGTGAAACACCTGATGCCCGTCGATGGCCTCTTCCTGCTCCATACCATCGGCTCCAATCGGTCCGAGATCACGGCGGACCCCTGGATCAATCGCTACATCTTCCCCAATGGCGTTCTGCCCTCGGCCATGGACATCGCACGGACCAGCGAGGAGCACCTGCTGATGGAAGACTGGCAGAACTTCGGTCCCGACTATGACCGGACGCTGATGGCCTGGCTGACAAACGTCGACGCCCACTGGCACGAGATCGCCCCTCGCTACAACGAGCGTACTCGCCGAATGTTCCGCTACTATCTGGCCATCTGCGCCGGTGCCTTCCGTGCCCGGCATCTGCAGCTCTGGCAGGTCGTCTTCTCCCGCGGTCGCCCCGGACGCTATGACGCCCCACGGTAACCCCTGGCTGACGGAAGACTGGCGCTTACATGAACCTCGGTCGGTCCCGACTATGACCGGACGCTGATGGCCTGGCTGACAAACGTCGACGCCCACTGGCACGAGATCGCCCCTCGCTACAACGAGCGTACTCGCCGAATGTTCCGCTACTATCTGGCCATCTGCGCCGGTGCCTTCCGTGCCCGGCATCTGCAGCTCTGGCAGGTCGTCTTCTCCCGCGGTCGCCCCGGACGCTATGACGCCCCGCGATAATCTTGTACGTTCTTGACCAACGCTTGACCCACATGATTTCCTGATCGGCTGTAGGCGATCTCCTACATCGGAGGGAGGGTACCGTTACATCCCTGCCGGTGTATCATGAAGGGCTTTACCAAGTGGCGCCCAGCGTCCGATATCTGCCGTCCCCATGGGGCAAGAAAAAAACGAAGAACAATCCCCCTGCCGCAGCAGGGAAAAAAGGACACCCGCATGCCCTCCAATGATGTCATGCCGGGTGGGGAAACGCTGCAGCCGGACTGGATCCTCGAGTTGACCGAGCAACTGCCCGGAGTGATCTTCCAGCTACATCGGGCACCGGACGGCCGGATGCATTTTCCCTACCTGGCCGGCAGCGGTGCGCAACGAGTCGGGATCGACCGGCGTGCCCTGGCGCAGAGTGCCCTCCCGGCCCTCGAGCGCCTCGCCGAGACAGACTACCCTCGCCTGATGGCCGCGATCGAGCGCTCCGCCCGCTGGCAAAGCCCCATCGCTACCAAGTTTCAACTGCGCATGGCCGATGACCGACTGAGCTGGATCGCCTTGCGCGCCCAGCCGCACAAGGTCGAAAGTGGCGTCCTCTGGTACGGCATGATGATCGACATCAGTGAACAGATGGCGGAAGAACAGCGTCTGCGCCGACTGTCCGACACCGACGACCTGACCGGCCTGGCCAATCGCCGCAAGCTGATGCAGCGTCTCGATGAGGAAATCTCGTTAAGCAACCGGCATGCCCTGCCGCTGTCGCTGATGATGCTCGACCTCGATCACTTCAAGTCGATCAACGACACCTGGGGGCACCTTCAGGGCGACCAGGTGCTGAGAGGCCTCGCCGAGCTCTGCCGGGAGATGCTGCGCGAGGAGGACCTGGTGGCCCGGCAGGGGGGCGAGGAGTTCGCCCTGCTGCTGCCCTTTACCCCCGAGCGTCGCTGCCGACAGCTGGCGGAGCGCCTGCGCGAGCAGGTCGCCGACCATGACTTCGGCATCGGCCCGGGACGCATCACCGTCAGCATCGGCGTCGCCGAACACCGCATCGGGGACACCCGAGAGACCCTGATCCACCGCGCCGACAGTAGCCTCTATGCGGCCAAGCACGGGGGGCGCAATCTGGTCATGTCAGGCGCCTAGCCCAGATGATCGAGAAACCAGCGCGCAGCATGAGCCTCGACCTTCTCCAGCGTGCCGGGTTCCTCGAAGAGGTGGGTCGCGCCAGGCACGATCAGCAGCTCGCGTGCACAGCTCATGCGCGCCATGGCCTGTTCGTTCAGCTCAATCACCTGGGAATCCCACCCGCCGACCAGCATCAGGGTCGGGGCTCTGACCTCCGGCAAGGCATCCCCGGCGAGGTCGGGCCGCCCGCCCCGTGAGACCACGGCCCGCACGAGTGCCGGCTGCTCGGCGGCGGCAATCAGGGCGGCCGCCGCCCCCGTGCTGGCGCCGAACAGGCCGATCTCCCACTCCCGGGTCTCTGGCGACTCGGCCACCCAGGCCACGGCCCCGCTCATGCGTGCCCCGATCAGGGGAATATCGAAGCGCAGCGCCCGGGTATGCTCATCGATCAGGCTCTCGTCGGGCGTCAGCAAGTCGAACAGCAGGGTCGACAACCCCTGTTCGGCCAGATGACGTGCCACTCGGCGGTTGCGCACGCTAAACCGGCTACTGCCGCTGCCGTGGGCAAACACCACAATACCCGCCGGGTCTTCTGGCCGCAGCAGGTCGCCTTCGAGTGTGACGCCGCAGGTCTCGAGTTCGAGATGATGCTCGGTAATAGACATGATGCCCCTCCTTGCCCCGTCTTGGGTAACGGGGACACGAAAAGTGTAGCGATACAGGCCACCATGCGCGCGGACGAGGGAAAACGGGAGCGTTATACTGGAAAAAACCTCAGTGACTCAACGACGATACGGCAGGAAATGTCCATGATCCAGCAGACGCTCCAGGAGGTCTTCGGCTATGACGACTTCCGCCCCGGCCAGCGGCCAGTCATCGAGGCCATCGTGGCCGGCCGCTCGGCAGCGGCGATCTTTCCCACCGGTTCCGGCAAGTCGCTCTGCTACCAGCTGCCAGCCCTGCACCTGCCGCACCTGACCCTGGTGATCTCGCCGCTGCTGGCCCTGATGCAGGACCAGCTGGCTTTCCTCAGCCGTCACGGCATCCCCGCCGCCAGCCTCGATTCGGGCCAGAGCCGTGAGGAGGCATCGGCGGTCATGGAAGGGGTCAAGCGCGGCGAGATCCGCATCCTGATGGTCTCGGTGGAGCGCCTCAAGAACGAGCGTTTTCGCGCTTTCATCCGGCAGGTGCCGATCTCGCTGATGGTGGTGGACGAGGCCCACTGCATCTCGGAATGGGGCCACAACTTCCGTCCGGACTACCTCAAGCTGCCGGACTACCGCCGCGATTTTGCCATTCCCCAGGTGCTGCTGCTCACCGCCACGGCGACCCCTCGGGTGATCGACGACATGCGCACACGTTTCGACATCGCCCCGGGGGATGTCACCGGTACGGGCTTCTACCGCGCCAATCTCGACCTCCAGGTAACCCCTGTTCCCGCCGGCGAGCGCCCTCGCCGGCTGGTCAACTGGCTGCGTCCCCGGTTCGAGCAGGGAGCACCTCAGCCGACTATCGTCTATGTCACCCTGCAGCAGACGGCGGAACGGCTGGCCGCCTACCTGGCAAAAGCGGGCCTGCCGGCCACCGCCTACCACGCCGGGCTCGTCGGCGAGCGTCGCGAGACGATACAGCGTGACTTCATGGCTGGCCACACGCCCTGCATCGTCGCCACCATTGCCTTCGGCATGGGCATCGACAAGGCCGATATCCGCAACGTGGTGCACTTCGACCTGCCGAAGTCCATCGAGAACTACAGCCAGGAGATCGGCCGTGCCGGCCGCGATGGCCTGCCCGCCTGCTGCCTGATGCTGGCCGGGCGCGACCATATCGAGGTGCTGGAGAACTTCGTGTATGGCGACACCCCCGAGCATCATGGCATTCGCCGAGTGATCGATGATCTGCGCGCCACCGGCGGCCAGTGGGAGCTGATGCTCAATACGCTGTCGCGGCACAGCAATATCCGCCCCCTGCCGCTCAAGACGCTGCTGGTGCAACTCGAACTGCGAGGCCTCATCGCCCCTCGTTACAGCTACTTCGCCGACTACCGCTTCCGGCTGGAGGAAGAATCCGAGGCCCTGGTCGACCACTTCCAGGGCGAGCGGCGTGCCTTCGTCCAGGCGATCCTGGACGCCTCCTCCCGCGCCCGTACCTGGTACAGCCTGGACTTCGCTGCCCTGGAGGCCCTGGGGGAGAAGCGCGGCCTCGATACGCGACGTGGCCGGGTGATCACCGCCCTGGACTACTTCGTCGAGAAGGGCTGGATGGTGCTCGAGAGCAAGCAGATGACCGAGGTCCATGAGGTGCTCACGGCCGTGATCGACCCCGAGGCGCTGACCGAGGAGCTCTTCGCCTACTTTCGCGACAAGGAGCGCGCCGAAATCGAACGCCTGCATGCCATGCTCGCGCTCTTCGAAAGTGACCGCTGCCTGAGCCGGCGACTGGCCGACTGGTTCGGCGATGCCCGTGCCCCCGAGCTCTGTGGCCACTGTTCGGCCTGCCGCGGCCAGGTGGCGCATCTGCCCCCCGCCGAGCCGGCAGCGCCCTTGGCAGCCCATGATATCGGCGCCCTGAGCGGCCCGTTCCTGAAGCGGCTGAGCGAGGCCGGCGAGGGCCACCCGGCTACCGCTGACATGGTGACGCGCTTCCTGTGCGGTATCACCACACCGCTGTTCACCCCCATGAAGGCGCGCAAGCTCGAGGCGTTCGCCGCCCTGGAGGGCTATCCCTATGCCGAGGTTCGACAGCGCGTCGCCGAGTTCCTCGCCGGCTGATCGGGTCAGCCGCGACGGCAGCGTGACAGCGCCAGGGTCAGCCAATGCACCGGCAGGTAGATCAGCAGCGGCCAAAGGAGCATCAGTCCCGCCAGGTAGAGCAGCGGGTTCATCACCGACTGGGGCTGCCCGAACGGCCCCTCGACCCAGTTGATGTTGCGCTCGGCCTCGGTAAAGAGATAGCTGGCCGGGATCACCAGCCAGGTCAGCCCGCACTGCCAGGCCAGGGCGCGACGGTCGTACCCCAGACGCCACACGGCATAGCCGGCCACCGGCGGCAGCAGCAAATGGTAGAGCGACATCAGGCGGGTCACGAGGGGGTGGTGGTCATCGAACATGTACTCGGTCCCGCCGATGGGGTGCCAGCCGGTCAGCCAGGCGGTACCCACATCCACCGCCCACAAGCTGCCGACCAGGGCCACCGCCAGCCACTGCATGGACACCAGCCGCCGGCTCTCGCCCCACACCCCGGCGAGGAGCAGGAAGTTGGCCAGGTTACACAACCAGAAGTAGTTCTGGGGACCCACCAGTACCCAGAAGGTCGGCGCCCAGACGACGACCCACAGGCTCAGGAGCAGCTTGAGCCACAGGGGCAGGCCCTCATGCGGCACGGAGTATCCGGCCTGGTGGGGCATCACGCCTCCCCGCTGATCCCGTAGCGTCTGAGCTTGTTGGCGATGGTGGTATGGGAGACACCGAGACGCTTGGCCAGCTGCGCGTGGAGCAGGTTCGGCACATGCAGGTAGATCGCATTGCCGTGCTCGCCACCGACCTCGCCACGGGCCACGTTGAGGCCGTAGTCGGCAAAGTGAGCAACGATGTCGCGCAGGATGCCGATCCGGTTCTGGCAGTGAAACCTCAGTCGCATCGGGCCAGGTTCTCGCATTGGGGGCAGGAAAGCCGTCACGTCGACGTGACCGGAGTGTCAAGATAACGAGACACCTGTTCCGCCTCAACCGCACCCGCTCGCATCGACAGCCTCCAGTCGCTCTACGACGTGCTTGACGTCCTCACGACCCTGCACGACCTTTCTCCACAGGACATCATGGGAATAGGGCATCGCGCCATGGAGCTGGGCCTGTTCGAACCTGCCTCGAGCAGTTCCAAGTCAAGCGCCTGATCCCCATTACCGCCCCGAAAACGCCGCCTCCAAGCGGCAAGGAGATACCATGAGCCCGCTATCCGAACAGCAGTGCGAGGCCTGCAGCATCGACGCCCCCAAGGTGTCCGAGGCCGAGATCGAGCAGTACAGGACCGATATCCCCGAGTGGCAGATCGTTGATCGCGATGGCATCATGCAGCTGGAGCGGACCTTCAAGTTCCGCAACTTCAAGCAGGCCCTCGACTTCACCCAGCGAGTCGGCGAGATCGCCGAGCAAGCCGATCACCATCCCGCGATCCTCACCGAATATGGCAAGGTAACCGTGACGTGGTGGTCACACAAGATCAAGGGCCTGCACAGGAACGATTTCATTCTTGCCGCCAGAACCGACGAGGTAGCGAAATAAATGTTCGAGAAAATTGAGCGGGTTCCCGGGGACGCCATCCTCGGTCTGATCGAGGCCTTCAAGAAGGACACCAACCCTCAGAAGGTCGATCTCGGCGTGGGCGTCTACAAGGACGACCAGGGCAACACTCCGGTGATGCGCGCCGTCAAGGAAGCCGAGGCCCTGCTGCTCAAGAACGAGACCACCAAGACCTACATCGGCTCCCATGGTGCACCGGCGTACGGCGAGGTGATCCTGCCCATGGTGCTGGGCGAGGGCTCGTCGGTACTGGAGTCCAAGCGTGCCAGCGCCACCCAGTCACCCGGTGGTACCGGCGCCCTGCGCCTGGCGGGCGACTTCATCGCCCACCAGCTGCCCGGCAAGGACATCTGGGTCTCCGACCCGACCTGGCCGAACCACCTGGGTATCTTCCCGGCCGCCGGCCTGACGCTGCACAAGTACCCCTATGTGGATGCCGAGAACCGTCTCGACTTCGACGGCATGCTGGCAGCTTTCAAGCAGATCCCGGAAGGTGACGTGGTACTGCTGCACGCTTCCTGCCACAACCCCACCGGCTTCGACCTTTCCCGCGACCAGTGGCAACAGGTGCTGAACGTGGTTCGCGAGCGCAACCTGCTGCCGCTGATCGACTTCGCCTACCAGGGCTTCGGCGAGGGCCTCGACGAGGACGCCTACGGGGTTCGCCTGATGGCCGAGAATCTCGACGAGGTCATCATCACCAGTTCCTGCTCCAAGAACTTCGGCATCTACTGCGAGCGTACCGGCTGCTTGATCATGGTGGCGAAAAACCAGGAGCAGATGGAGAACGTCCGCTCGCAGATCGCCATCGTGGCCCGGGAGAACTACTCCAACCCGCCGGCCCACGGCGGCGCCATCGTCAGCGAGATCCTGCACTCCGCGGAGCTCGCGACCCTCTGGCGCGAGGAGCTCACCGAAATGCGCGATCGCATCAACACCCTGCGTAGCGACTTCGTCGAGGCCCTCAAGCCCTATGGCCTGGACCAGAAGTACGCCTGCGTGGCCGAGCAGCGCGGCATGTTCTCCTACACCGGGTTGACACCCGAGCAGGTCGACCGCCTGCGCGACGAGTACGGCATCTACATGGTGCGCTCGGGCCGCGCCAACGTGGCCGGCTTCTCCCACGACAACCTGCCCTACCTGGCCAAGGCGATCGCCGCGGTCAACTGATCTCACCACCCTCGGAACCGACAACGCCCGGGCCGATGGCCCGGGCGTTGTCATTTCTGGCCGGGCATATCAGGCCAAGGAACGTGAGACAGAAGCTATGGCGTTCGCAATTCGGCGTGAAAACGGTGGGAATTTCGCGTAGGCCGGATAAGCCGAAGGCGCATCCGGCGTGACGATGGTGCCCTCTTCACGCCCGGTGCGCTGGCGCTTACCGGGCCTACGGAGGCTGGGTGGCCAGCCGGTGTCGTGCGGTCAACTATCACGCCAGTCTGTGAAGAACCTTTATTTCTGGTTCTTCGCAGGCTGACGGCGGGGGCTGGCAAGGATGCGTCGCAGCACCAGCCAGGCCGCCAGCCCCGCCAGCAGGTTACCCAGCGCCGCCCCCATGGCCAGGCCCACCAGATCGCCCGACCAGGCCCCGACCCAGAGACAGGGCAGGTAGAAGACAAACAACCGAGCAGCCGACATCAGCATGGCGCGCATCGGCCAGCCCAGGGCGTTGCCCGCCGAGACCACGATCATGCAGACCCCCAGTGCCGCATAGCTGGGCAGCAGGAAGCGAATCAAGGTCGCCAGGTCATCGCGTACCTCGGGATTGCCGGAAAGCACAAGCGCCACCCAGGGAGAGGCCAGGGCCATCAGGATTCCCAGCGACAGCTGCCAGACCACCAACACCCTGAGCGCCAGGCGTATCAATCGGTGTATCTGGTCCCAGTCCCCGGCGCCGTAGCAGCGCCCGAGCCAGGGCGGCAGCGACATGGTCATCGCCAACACCACCATCAGCGAGAGGGTTTCCAGGCGGCTGGCCAGCCCCCAGGCCGCCACCTGGGTCTCACCGAGGGAAGCCACCACCGAGATGGCGAGCATGGCCGCCAAGGGCGGCATCAGCTGGCTGATCATGGCCGGACCGGCAATGCCTGCGAAGGGCACCAGCGAACGGCGCAGTTCCCCGAGCAATCCCTCGGCCGCCAGCCAATCCATGCTGTCCAGCCGACGACCCAGCACCAGCAGGCCGGTGGCGAAGGCGGTCGTCGTGGCCCACGCCGCCCCGGGGAGGCCCAATCCCTGCCAGGGACCGACACCGAAGATCAGCAATGGGTCGAGGCACAGGTTAAACAGGCTCGTCATCACCATCATCTTGCCGGGCAGCCAGGTGTCGCCATGGGCCCGGAACAGGCTGTAGCCGAAATAGAGTCCTGCCCCCAGCCAGGCTGCCAGCAGCTGGGGCGCCCAGTAGGCCCGGATCAACTCGCGGGTGGCGTCATCGGCCCCCAGCAGTGTGAAAACCGGCGCCTGGAGGGCCCACAGCACCACCACCAGCAGGGCAATGGTGACGTTCCCCACCAGCAGCACCAGACTCCCCAATCGCCGAGCCCTGGCGGCCTCCCCCGCTCCCAGGGCACGCGAGATCAATGCCGCAATGGCGATCCCCATGCCGACCTGGATGCCGATGACCAGAAAGGACAACGGGAAGGTGAAGGACTGCGCGGCCAGTGGCGCCGTGCCGAGTCGTGCGATGAAGGCGCTATCCACCAGCTGGAAACCGAGCAGAGCCAGAACGCCGATGGCCATGGGCCAGGTCTGGCGCCAGAGGGTGATAGCGAGGGAAGAACGCGATGCGTGGAGGGAATTCACAGGGGCTCCGTGGATGTTCGCAGGCCGAGCATTCTACGCCAAGCGGACAGCGGACTCAGCCCGAAAACTCCTGATCCCCCGTCATCCGACCGCCGAGGGCACGCTCCATTTCCCGGGCAGGCATGGGGCGGAAGAAATAGAACCCCTGAACCAGATCGCAGCACATCTCCCGGATCAGCATCAGTTGTTCGCGATTCTCGACGCCTTCGGCCACGACCTCCAGCCCCAGGCGATGGCCGATGAAGATCGCGGCCTCCATGATGGCCCGATCCTCGGGCTGGTCTGGCGCATCTCGCACGAAGGTCCGATCGATCTTGAGGGCGGTGACCGGGAAGTGCTTGAGAT
The DNA here is from genome assembly GCF_031581305.1 of Halomonas sp. Lineage (GTDB taxonomy): Bacteria > Pseudomonadota > Gammaproteobacteria > Pseudomonadales > Halomonadaceae > Halomonas. The sequence continues at coordinate 9,094 of NZ_JAVLBC010000014.1, read as the reverse complement.
AGCTCAGTGACGAGTAGCCGGTGCCGAAATCATCGATGGCAATGCGAAAGCCTCGGTGATGAAGTCGGCGTAAGCCCTCCAGGATCCAGTCATCGGCCTCGATCAGAACATTCTCTGTAAGCTCCAGCCCGATATCCCGTGGACCCAGGCCATGGCGCGCCAGGCAGTCTTCGAAGCGCTGGAAGACATCGGGCCGGCTCATCTGCCGGCCGGAGAAGTTGATATCGATGCGTTCCATGGCCAGACCGGCATCACGCCACAGCGCCCGCTGGCGACAGGCGGTCTCCAGGACCCAGTCACCGAGGCGATGGATCAGGTCGGAACGCTCGGCGAGGGGAATGAACTCGGCCGGCGAGATCGGCGGGCCCTCTGCCGGCTGCCAGCGCAGGAGCGCCTCGAGGTTCTCGATGCGTCCACTGACAGCCGACACCTGAGGCTGGTAGTGCAACGAGAGCTCTCCATTGTCCAGGGCATGCGCCAGCCGGTCGAAGAGGCGATGCTGGTAGACCAACTCGTCGTGGAGCTGCTGGTCGAAGAACCACACGCTGCCGCGGCCATCGAGCTTGGCCCGGTTCTTGGCCACATCGGCATTGCGGATCAACTCGCGGGCCGTATCGCCGTTGTCTGGATAGAGGCTGACACCCAGGCAGGCCGTCACCTGACGCCGCGAGCCATCCATCAGGAAGGGAGAACGAAGCACCTCCTGGACCTTGTGGACCAGCTTCGGGAGCACGTCCTCGCGCTGAAATCCCGGGAAAGCGATCACGAACTCGTCGCTGGAGAGGCGGGACACGATGTCCGACACTCTCGTCACCTGATGCAGGCGCCGGGTCAACTCGACCAGCAGCCGGTCGCCCTGCTCGTAACCCAGGGCATCGTTGATCGACACGAAGTGGTCGATGTCCAGATAGATCAAGACCAGCCCGTCGCCATGCCGGCGACAGTCGGCGATGGCCTCGTTCAGCTGTTCCTCGAAGGTCTGGCGATTGGGCAGACAGGTCAGCGAATCGAAGCGCGTGGCGAAATCCAGCTCGCGATGCGCCCGCTTCTGATCCGAGAGATCCACGTCGACACAGAACATCAGGGGATCATCGGTGTGCTCACCGAGCATGACATGGTGAGAGAAGACCGGGACCAGCTCTCCGCTCTTGTGCCGGAGCTCCAGCTCGTCGGCGGGGATCTCGATCCCCTCCTCCACCCAGGCCCGATGCGCCTGGATCACCGGCTCGCGCATCGGCCCCGGGATGATCAGCTCTTCCAGCAACCGTCCCTGCGCCTCCTCGGAGGTATAACCGTATAGCCGGGTGCTGGCCTCGTTCCAGTAGATCACGCGACGATCGCGGTCATACCCCTGGACCGCCACCTTGGGCAGGCTCTCCAGCAGGGCACGAAAGCGCTGCTCGCTGTCCAGATATCGGCGGCGCACGACCTCGACATCGTCCCCGATGCTATCGTCCCGAGCATCGGGCCGTCTCGCTCTGACCTGTTGCCACCGACGCGCCAGCCAGTGCCGTAAGCCGGTATCGCGACCGCTCATTCACTTCCTCATCGTCGAAAGATCCTGTCGCCCCTCATCATGAGGCCGGATAGCCCCCTTCGCGCGACGTGGGGAATCCTTATCCTACAGGTATGTGCAGGAAATAGCCTACACGACATCATGGCCGAGCACGGCGTTGCCATCCGACGTTTCAACGAAAGATCCAAGCCGGCCAATACGACAATGCTCGTACATTTTTTGACATTTCGTTGCAGATCTTCTCCTTTTCCATGGGTTGTCCGAGTTATCCGGGCAACCCATGGGCAATGACGCCCAACATCCAAAGGAGAAGATCCCATGAAACTCGACACCCTCAAGTACGGCTTCGATCCCGCCACCATGCCTCTCGATCCGGTGGCCGACTACTGGTCGCCGGAGGTCGCCAACGCCCTGCAACGGCAGGACTGGGCCAGGACCGAGGTGCGCTCACGGGTGGATCTCGAGGCCTGGCAGGCATTCACCACCGACCTGCCGCGTGACCCCTACGTCAACCGTCGCTGGAAGCGCATGTCCTGGCTGACCCTGGATGAGCGGGGCGAGGTGTTCGATATGGGCCAATGTCCCATGGCGCAGGGTGGCGCCTTCAATGATGCCGAGAGCATGGCAGACCGCCTGCGCTACTATGCGCCGCTGACGCGGGACTTCATGGCCCGCCCCGATGTGAAGGCCTTCGTGCGCGCCTGGGCCCGACTCTGGGACCTGAAGCCCAACGAGCCCATCCTGATGCAGATTACCGGCGTTCGTGGTGAAGGCATGATCGATCCCCTGCAGGGTCAGGGTATTCATGCCGACGGCTGCAAGGCGCTGAGCATCCTGGTGCTGAATCGCCACAATGTCGCCGGGGGTGAAAACCACCTCTATGCCGACAAGGCGGGAACCCGCCCCCTGGTCAACACGACCCTCGCCCCTGGCGATATCCTGCATCTGCGCGACGACCGCCTCTTCCATAGCGTGGACGGCATCCATCAGGAAGATGCGGATGCGCCCTTCGAGCGCTTCATCATCATCATCAACAGCCGCTTCGTGGATGAGTTCCAGAACCGCATCCTGCGTCGGCACTTCCCGGATGCGGTGCTTAATGCGACCCGCTAACCCTCACCACTGATCCCGAAACGAAACGCCCCCCGGCGCTTCACCGGGGGGCGTTCACATGGGGTCATCCTGTCGGTTCCTCTGTCGTGCAGGTCAATCGATCCTTGGTGGAGGGTCGCAAGACGCATCCCGATCGAGGGGGACATCGACGCAGAACATAACCGGGTCAGCCGTGTGCTCATCCAGCATTACATGGTAGGAGTAGACCGGCACGGGCTGGCCATCCCGGTCACGGAGCACCAGCCGCCCCGGCGGTATCGCCCGGCCCTCCCGGATCCAGATGTCATGGTCTCGCACCACCTGGGCACGCATGGCGTCAGGAATGATCAGCTCCTCCAGACGTCGTCCATGCACCTCATCGTAGCGATAGCCATAGAGGCGGGTACTTTCCTCGTTCCAGAAGATCACGCGGCGATGACGGTCATATCCCTGGACGGCGATGTTGGGCAGGCTTTCCAGCATTGCCCGAAAGCGTCCTTCTCCCCGTCGCGTCTGGCGTAGCCACTCGTCGTCAGGATGGCTCGGCGTCCGGGCCCGGAGCCGCCATTCCCGCATGCTCAGGGCAAACAGCCCCAGTGCCGTCACCAGCAACATTCCCCCCAGGAGTCGTGAGGGCACCCACACCGCCGCGCCTAGTAACCCCAGGGCCGTCATGGCCATGGCGGGCAGTCGGTAGCGACAGCGACTCCCCATCATGCATCTCGACATGGCGATGCTCCGCTTGCTGTCTCACCCCGGGATACTATCGCCGCGCATGGTAGCGCGTTTTATCGGCACAGTCCCACAACGCGACACCCCCGGTATGGCCGGGGGTGTCGCGTGATGCATGGGGGGTACCGGGCAATGGTATGCCGGTCCATGCCAGATTTACTGGCGAATGCCCTCGAAGGTCACGTAAAGCTCGAGCTCGTGCATTATCTCGGGAAAGTCGCTCATGTCGATGCCGTAGTCACCCAGGGTAAGGGGAGTGGAGCCCTCGAAGCCCGCACGGTAGCCGCCCCAGGGATCCTCTCCCTTGCCCAGCAGGGTGACCGGCATCTCGATCTCGTTGGTCTCTCCATGCAGGGTCAGCTCGCCGGTCAACACGCCCTCGTTGTCGCCGGTCGGCTGGAAACCGGTGGAGGTAAAGCTGGCGGTGGGGTACTGGCCCGCATCCAGAAAGTCATCGCTCAGGATGTGCTTGTCACGCTCGGCATGGTTGCTGTTGAGGCTTGCCACCTCGACCTCGACGTTGACGGAAGATGCTTCCAGGTTCTCGGGATCATAGCGGAAGTTACCGGAGAACGCCTCGAAACTGCCGAGGATGTAGGAGTAGCCCAGGTGGCTGATCTTGAACTGGATGAAGGCATGCTGGCCATCGATGTCGATGGCATAGTCAGCGGCCTGGGCCTGACTGACGCCCACCAGGGCGGCGGCACTCAGGGCGGTCGCGATGGCCGTCTTCTTGATCATCATGTGTTTCTCCTTGCGGATGGTGTCGGGGAAAACATCGCCTCAGGGGCGACGGGCACGGCGAAGGTCGATCATGCGCAAGAGGATGTCATTGCGATCGACCCAGTGGTGTTTCAGGGCGGCCTGGGTATGCCCTGCGGCCAGGAGCATCAGCGCCAGGGCACTGTACCAGTGAACCTGACCGGCCACGCTGGCCTGCTGGGGCAGGCCACTGACCAGGGCGGGCACCACGAAGGCATCGAACACACTGACTCCCTTGCCATCGGCAGTGGAGATCAGGAAGCCGCTGACCAGCACCACCAGCATCAGCACATAGAGGCCGATGTGACCGAGATGGGCGACCAGGCGCTCAAGGCGATGGCCCTTCGCTACTGGCGTCGGATTGGCGACGCGCCATGCCAAGCGGAACAGGGTGGCGAACAGCAGCAGCATGCCGACGGAGCGATGCCACCAGGGTCCCAGGTTGTACCAGCGGTCATAATAGCCGAGCCCGGTCATCCACCAGCCCAGGATAAAGAGGCCGATGATGGCCAGAGCACTGACCCAGTGCAGCAGGATACTGACCAGCCCCCAGCCGCTGCGAGTGTTCTTCCACATGTTCCGTTGCCTCGGTCCGCATCGTTTCAACCCCTGTAGCCTACCGCAGTGCATCATCGGCATCCGCTGAAAAAATCCGAATGCACAATTCGGAAAAACCACATGCCGCCCGCCACGGCTGGCATGGCGGGCGGCATGGTTTCCTCAGCGGGACGGGAGTTGTCCGCGCCGCTCGGCAAGCACCTCGAGCAACAGGCGGGCGGTGGAGGCGCTGGACGCCGGGTTCTGGCCGGTCACCAGCAGGCCATCGCGAACCTGAAAGGGCGCGAAGTCATCGCTGCTGCGCTCGTAGCGGCCGCCCTGCGCCTTGAGGGCATCCTCCAGCAGGTGCGGCACCACCTGGGTCAGGCCCACGGCCTCCTCTTCGCTGTTGGCGAAGCCGGTGACCTGTCGGCCCTTGACCAGCGATTCCCCCTCGGGCGTGCGGGCCTCGAGCAGCACCGTGGGCGCATGGCAGACCGCCGCCAACGGCCGCTCGGCGGCGAGAAAGCCCTCGACCAGGCGGCGAACATCGGGATCACCGGTCAGGTCCCACAGCGGGCCATGTCCGCCGGAAAAGAAGATGGCGTCGAAGTCGTTCACCTCGATCTCGGCGAGCTTGCGGGTCTTGGTGAGTTGCGCTCTGGCCTCGGCGTCTGCCTCGAAGCGACGGGTCTCCTCGGTGAGGGCCTCCTCGGCCTGGGAGTTGGGGTCCACCGGCGGCAGGCCACCCTTGAGCGAGGCCAGGGTGATCTCGGCGCCGGCATCCTTGAAGACGTAATAGGGTGCGGCGAACTCCTCGAGCCAGAAACCGGTCTCTTGGCCGGTGTCACCCATGCGGTCATGCGACGTCAGTACCTTGACAGTCCTCCTCTCCCTGAAGGAAGAGGATTCCCGGGTTGTCGCCTTCCCGGCTCCTGCTTCACTGCCCGCTGCCTTCGGTGATGGCACCGCCGGTCTTACACAGGCTCCACAGGCTTAACCTCCCGTGTGCCCCACGGTAGTTTTCTCGTGATGACGAAGCTTGTCGGCCCCCGCCAGGATCGCTTTGCCGGCCTGCAAGATATTGCGGGCCGCGTTGACGTCGCGGTCGATGCCCCGGGTGCCGCAGGCCGGACAATCCCAGGTGCGGACATTCAGCGGCATCGTGTCGGCGATGTGGCCACAGTGGAAGCAGCGCTTCGAGCTGGGATACCACTTGTTGATCTGGACGAAATCGCGCCCGTACCACTCGGCCTTGTAGGCGAGCTGGAGGGTGATCTGGTGCCAGCCTACGTCGCTGATCGCCTTGGCTAGCGATCGGTTCTGGAGCAGGTTCTTGACCTGCAAGCTCTCCGCAGCAATGACTTGGTTTTCGTGAATGAGCTGCGTGGTGAGCTTGTGGGTAGCATCGCGGCGCTGGTCGGCCCGCTTGGCGTGCAGCCGCGCCACCTTCAGCCGGGCCTTGGCCCGATTGTTCGAGCCGCGCTGCTTGCGTGACAGCGCCCGCTGGGCGCGGGCCAGCTTGCGCTCGGTCTGTCGGATGACGCGCGGATTGGGGATCTTGTTGCCATCGCTGGTGATGACGCGGTGCGTCAGCCCCAGGTCGAGCCCCACCATCTTCGGCGTGACCGGCAGCGCCGCCTGCTCCTCTTCCACCAGGAAGCTGACGTGGTAACGCCCTGCGGTATCCAGGCTGACGGTGACACTGCTGGGCTCGCCGCTGAAGCGCCGGCTCCAGCGAATGTTCAGCGGAACTTTCTGCTTGGCCAGCCACAACTGACCATCGCGCCAGCGAAAGCCGTTGGCCATGTAGGTCGCCGACTGTTTGCGGCGCTTCTTCTTGAAGGCGGGGTAGCGGGCCTGCCCCTTGAAGAAGTTGGCAAAGGCTCGATCCAGATGCCGTAGCGACTGTTGGAGGCAGACATTGGACACCTCGGCCAGAAATGCCGTCTCCGGCTGTGTCTTGAGGCTGGTGAGCGCCTTGGCGGTGGCGTTATAGCCCATGCGCTCCTGACGCTCAAACCAGGCATCCGTGCGTTCGCGCAGGAAGTGGTTGTAGACGAACCGCACGCAACCGAACGTCCGAGCAAGCTGGTCGGCCTGCTCGGGCGTTGGGTAAAAGCGATAGCGGTATGCGCGAAGAACGGTTGCCATAAAAGCAAGATTTAGCGGTCTATATTTAGCATGTCAACAAGAGGTGCTACCGCGCCTCGCGCTGTTCTTCCTCGCACTAGAAGTACGAGGTTTGACGCGCAAATTGATCAGGATCTTCATCATGGCCCTCCTCGGGCGGCTATAAATGCGTGCCCTGATGAGATGGCGACGTAAGGCAGGAGTTCTAGGTGGCAGGGGTGCAATCAAGGCAATTGCAGTTAGCCGTAGCGAGGAGCGCCGGTGGCAGGCCGAAGAGGAGGTCCTGTGCCGGGGAGAAGAGCACTGCTCCGAACGGGCTGGCCATGGATGGCCAGCACCGGCCCTGCAAGCGAAGCGGGACGCGAGAGCGAAGCAGGGCATCGGTAGCGCCCAGGGATGGGGTCACAGCGCCTCCTCGCAGGCCTGCCGGCGGACCAGCTCCGAGGAAGGGCTGGTGATCGGACCAAGATCACACCAGGGCGTCGAGTCCCCGGGCCAGGTCGGCACGGATGTCTTCCATGGCCTCAAGGCCGACCGCCACGCGGATCAGCCCCTCGGTGATCCCGGCGGCGTCCTTCTGGTCCTCCGACAGGCGCCCATGGGTGGTGGTGGCGGGATGGGTGATGGTGGTCTTGACGTCACCCAGGTTACCGGTGATGGAAACCATGCGGGTCGCATCGATCACCGACCAGGCCGCCTCGCGTCCCCCCTTCACCTCGAAGCCCAGCACCGCCCCATAGCCCTGCTGCTGGCGGCTGGCGAGCGTGTGCTGCGGATGGGTGGCCAGGCCGCTGTAGTGGACCCGTGCCACCGCGGGATGTCCCTCCAGCCACTCGGCCAGGACCCGGGCGTTCTCGCAGTGGGCACGCATGCGCAGATTGAGCGTCTCCAGGCCCTTGGTGAAGATCCAGGCATTGAAGGGGCTCAGGCAGGGCCCGCAAGTGCGCACCACCCCGAACACCGCCTCGAGTTCCTTGTCGCGCCCCACCACGGCCCCTCCGATCGCCCTGCCCTGCCCGTCCAGGTACTTGGTGGCCGAGTGGATCACCAGGTCGGCGCCCAGGGCGATGGGCTTCTGCAGCGCCGGGGTCAGGAAACAGTTGTCGATGGCCAGCCACGCTTCATGGCGATGGGCGAGCTCGGCGAGTGCCGCGATGTCCACCACCTCGGAGAGCGGGTTGGACGGTGTCTCGGCAAACAGCAGTCGAGTGGCCGGCGTGATGGCCGCCTCCCAGGCCTCGAGGTTGGACAGCTCCACGTAGCGCGTCGTGATGCCGAACTTGCCCAGATACTTGTCGAACAGGCTGACCGTGGAGCCGAACAGCGACCGCGAGGCGACGATCTCGTCTCCCGACTGAAGAAGGGCCAGGGCCGTGGAGAGGATCGCCGCCATGCCGGAGCTGGTGGCCACGCAGCGCTCGCCCCCCTCCATGGCGGCCAGGCGCCGCTCGAAGGTATTCACCGTGGGGTTGGTGAAACGCGAGTAGACGTTGCCCGGCTCCTCGCCGCTGAACTTGGCCGCCGCCTCGGCCGCACTGCCATAGACGAAGCTCGAGGTCGTGAAGATCGGCTCGCCATGCTCCTGCTCATGGGTCCGCTGGTGACCGGCACGGATCGCCAGCGTCTCCAGCTCCCACTCCTGTTGCGGTGTCTGATCCTGCGACATGCCCTATCCCTCAGTCGTCGATGTCATCTTCCTGGTTGTGCATCCCCACCAGGGCATGGTCGCCGGCGCTGCGCTGCTGCTTGGCGTCATCGCTGCGCGAGGCCTCGAGGTCCGACAGGTAACGCTCGTCGATATCGCCGGTGACGTACTTGCCGTCGAAGACGGAACAGTCGAAGGCCTCGAGATCGGTGTTCACCTCACGGCAGGCGTCCTTCAGATCCTCGAGGTCCTGATAGAAGATCCGGTCGGCGCCAATCAACTCGCCCACCTCGGCCTCGCTGCGACCGTGGGCGATCAGCTCGCTGGCCGCCGGCATGTCGATGCCATAGACGTTGGGATAGCGCACCGGAGGCGCGGCTGAGGCGAAGTAGACCTTGCGCGCACCGGCCTCCCGAGCCATCTGGATGATCTGCTTGCAGGTGGTGCCGCGCACGATGGAGTCGTCCACCAGCAGCACGTTCTTGTCCTTGAACTCGACGCCGATGGCGTTGAGCTTCTGGCGCACCGACTTCTTGCGCTGGGTCTGGCCCGGCATGATGAAGGTCCGCCCGATATAGCGGTTCTTCATGAAGCCCTCGCGGTAGGTCACGCCCAGGTGCTGGGCAAGCTCCAGGGCGGAGGTGCGCGAGGTATCGGGAATGGGGATCACCACGTCG
>NZ_JAVLBC010000212.1:0-5267 GCF_031581305.1 Halomonas sp. | reverse complement strand
ACCGCTTTAGCGGGCCCGAAGGGTGAGTCTCAGGATGAGACGAGTAGAGTAGCGGGGCGCTGCCCCCGGAAGCCCGGCGCAGTCATCATCAGGCACGCATGCCGAAAAAACCCCGAGTTCAACGAGAGCTCGGGGTGTTTTATGCGCGGCTTGTGAAAGTGTCACCTGTTAGCATGGTGTTGCGAATGACTACCGGAGATCGTTTCGTGACGTTAACCACCCCGGCCCTGCTCTTTCCAGCCATCTCGCTGTTGCTGCTGGCCTACACTAATCGCTTCCTGGTGCTTGCCCAGCTGATCCGCAAGCTTGCCGACGAGAAGCGCGACCGTCATCAGTCCGGTACCGCCCGACAGATCGTACTGCTGCGCCGGCGTATCTCCCTGACCAAGCGCATGCAGGTGGCGGGTGTGCTGAGCTTCCTGCTCTGTACGCTGTCGATGTTCGCGCTCTTCCTGTCGCTCGAACTGCTGGGCATGCTGCTGTTCGGCGTGAGCCTGGTGACCCTGTCCATATCGCTGATCTACTCGCTCTGGGAGGTGACCATTTCCACCAATGCACTCAATGTCCAGCTGCAGGATATCGAGGACCTGAGGAAGCGCACGCCGTCGGCGGCGTCGAAGGAGGCCAGCCCATGACGGTGCCCGGTGAGCTGCTCGTTTACTGTCGCCCGGGGTTCGAGCCGGACCTGGCCGAAGAACTCGCGGAGAAGGCCTCAGTGCTCGGCTGGCAGGGAGAGGCCGATGTCAGGCCGGACACCGGTTTCGTCCGCTTCATCGCCGCCGGCGCATCGCCGGCCAACGCGCTGCATCGGTCACTGCCGCTGGCCAACCTGGTATTTGCCCGCCAGAGCCTGCTTGCGCTGCCTCCGCTCTCGCTTGCGCGTGAGGATCGCCTGACGCCCATCATCGACCAGGTCGTGGCGAGTGGCTGGAGCTTTGACACCGTCTGGCAGGAGACGCCGGACACCAACGAGGCCAAGGCCCTTGCCGGCCTGATCAAGGCGCTCAAGCGGCCGCTGGAGTCGCTGCTCAAGAAGCGAGGTGCCCTGCGGCGCAAGGCCGGCGGGCGTCGGCTTCACCTGCTGTGGAGTGACGGGGACCGCGTGCAGCTGGGCATGAGCTTTCCCGGCAACCGCAGCGAGCTCCCTGGGGGAATTCGTCGGCTGCGCTTTCCCCCCCGCGCGCCGAGCCGCTCCACCCTCAAGCTGGAGGAGGCCTGGCACGAGTTCATTCCGCGAGACGAATGGGACGAGCGGCTGGGGGAGGGCATGCAGGCGGCGGATCTGGGCGCCGCGCCCGGCGGCTGGACCTGGCAGCTGGTGCAGCGTGGCATGCATGTCTATGCCATCGACAACGGCCCCATGGACAAGGGGCTGATGGCCACGGGGCTGGTGGAGCACCTGCGCGAGGATGGCTTCGTCTGGGAGCCACCCGGTCGGCTCGACTGGCTGGTGTGCGATATCGTCGACAAGCCGTCACGCGTGGTAGCGATGGTCCAGCGCTGGCTGGTGCAGCGCTGGTGCCGGGAGGCGGTCTTCAACCTGAAGTTGCCCATGAGGCGGCGCTGGCAGGAAGTCTCCTGCTGCCTGTCGGGCCTAGAGTCGTCACTCGCTGAAGTCGGCGTCCGGGCCTCGGTGGCGTGCCGCCACCTCTACCATGATCGCGAGGAGGTGACGGTACACGTCCGGCTTATGGACTGATTCTTGTCGGTGAGCTGTCAGTGAGTTGTCGGCTCGTAGATGCGGATACGCTCCTCCTCGGTCAGCAGTGGCAGCAGGCTCTGCATGACCCGGGCACGTGTCTCGCTCTGGTACCACTCCTTCCAGGCGCGCATGTCGCGCCACTTGGTGATCATCAGACGTCGATCGCTGTGGCCAAGCTCGACGAGGCTCTCGCCGCCAACGAAGCCACTCGCGCCGAGAGAATGGCGCAAGGCCTCCCGGGCGGCCTCCTCGTATTCCTCCTCCAGGCCGGGCATGATACGACGTTCGATAATGATCTTGATCATCCGTTACTCCCTTACTTTTACTGTCCTGCAACGAGGTCATCGATGGTTGATTCCGCGGATTCCCTGCCGGCCTATGATACGCAACTCGACACTACCGGGCTCTATTGTCCTGAACCGATCATGCTGATGCACAACAAGGTACGTGACATGGACCCGGGTGAGGTGCTCAAGGTGATCGCCAGTGACCCGGCCACGACTCGTGATATCCCCAAGTTCTGCAGCTTTCTCGGGCATGAGCTCCTGTACCAGCAGGAAGCCGACGGCAGCTACCTCTACTTTATCCGTCTCGGCTGAGTCGCGGCCAGTCCGTCAGTCGGCCGGAGTGTCAACGTCACTGCCGGGCGTGACCATCAGCGCCAGGGCCTCGAGGGTGGTGGGGTCCTCGTGGCGGATGCGGTTGGCGATCTGCCGCTGAAAGAAGTAGACAACGCGGTGGCGACTGTGGCCGGGATAGAGGCAGGGGTCGCCGGGCAGTATCGGGCTGGCCTCGATGAGACGCTCGTCGGCGAGCAGGGCTTCCACTGTGCCATCGCTGTAGAGGCGCCAGCCGAACACCTGCTTGAGCTGCCAGGGAGCATCGCTCTCGTCCATGCACAGGGCATGGGTCCCCTGGGTCTCGGGAAGCTGCTGGATCAGCGTGGTCTCGTCGGTCTCCTCGTAGTCGAAGTAGGCGGCGGCGTGTTCGAGCTCCAGCACCTTGTGCTCGGGGGCCTGATCGAAGAGCTCCTCGGTCTCTGGGTCGCGATAGCCGATGAAATGGCCATGCTCGCCGTCATTCAGGCGATGGCAGGGCGTGAGGGCTTCCATCCAGGGCACCAGGCCGACCACTTCACCATCTTCCTGAAGTCCCCAGGCGAGCAGTGGCATGCCGTACAGGGTGTCGGTGTCAGAGGCGAGCCGATAGACCATCTCCAGATTGTCCAGTTCGGGCGAAAGGCGAACCAACCGGCGCCGGGCCAGTTGACGTTGTCGTATGGCCTCGAGGTCGATGACCCGGGCGGAGCGGGGTGACTGCGGGATTCCCATGATGTCCCTCCAAGTGCTGCGTGGTCACGGCATCGGCCTGGTAAGCAGCGCACTGCGTCACTGTTATCTCATCAATAGCACAGAGTGATTGCCGAGGTTAAGTCCTGGTGGGTCATCGGCAGTGGCGAGCGAGGCGTTGGCGCAGTGCAGCGTGGCGGTCACGAGCCGCCGCGAAGGCCTGCAGGGGGGCTTCGGGGTGCGTCAGCGAGAGCCAGTCGCGTCGATAGTCGGTCACCGCTGGTGGCGGCGCCACATGCACCTCGAGGAGGGCATCGATGGCCTCGAGCCAGTGCCGTGCAGCGTGCTCGAGGTCATCAAGCCAGGCCGCCAGCCGGGTCGCCTCTGGGGTGTCGGCCAGATCATCGGTCGCTCCGGGGCAGGCAACGCCGGCTTCCTGGTCAAGGGTCTGCGCCATCAGCGTCGAAGCCTCTGTCAAGCGCTGCTCGGCGAGCAGCAGGGTGCGCAGCAGCTCGGCAGAGAGCGGGCGCTCCTGCAGGGTCTTGAAGTGCCCCTCGAGGGTGGCTGAATCGGCCGTCCAGTCGCGATCGAACTGATGCAGGGTCGTCTCGCGCAGGTAGCCCAGCGCGGCACTGCGCGGCTCGACCTCGACGAGGGCCTCGGGGGAGAGGGGAGAGCTCGCCCGGGAGAAGCTCTTGACCCACTCCTCGGAGGCGAACAGGGCGTTCCAGCTGACTTGTGGCAGCTGGTCGGTCTTGGTGGCGGTGAGCCGGGCCAGGCGCTCACGGCTGTCATCGGACAGGGTGTCCGGCACATCACTGTTCCAGCAGCCGCTCAGCCTGCGCCACAGCTCGAGTTCGTAGAGCCAGCGCTGGCTGGGGGGTGCCACCTTGCCGAGCTGGTTGTTGCGTCCCGCCACGAGGTTGGCGATATGGCACTCGCGAAGGGCATAGATGTCGAGCATGCCCTCGCGAGTTTCGGCAATCTCGAACAGCCGCTGGTCGCGCTCAGGGAAGGCCGCTATGTTGCCCGGGGGCGAGCGCGGTGGCGCCTCGCTCGAGAGAGTCTCGGCGAGGCGCTCATGGTAGTCGCGCAACAGGGCCTCGCTGTCGCCCTCGCTGCAGCCGCTCAGCAGCAGACTCAGCATCGCCAACAGTCCCCAGATCCCACGGCGGCGGGATGCACGGACGGCGTCACTCGGCAGGAATCTCGATCTTTCCATGGGTCGTCGCCTTGCTGACACGCCTGAGCCGCTCCCCCAGCAGCACAGCTGCGATGGTCAAGCCGGCAATCAGGCCGATCCAGTAGCCATGCACGCCCAGCGGGCCGATCCCCCCGGACAGGCCATGCGCGCCCAGCCAGTGTCCTCCCCCCAGCCCCACCAGCCAGTAGGCCAGCAGGGTGATCAGCATGATGATGCGGGTGTCCTTGTAGCCCCGCAGGGCCCCGGCCAGGTTGACCTGAAGGGCGTCCGATACCTGATAGAGCATCGCCAGGCCGACCAGCGTCAGAGTCAGGTGCTGCACCTCATTGTCATGAGTATACAGCCTGATCACCGGCTCGGCGGTGAGCCACAGCAGCAGGCTGTTGAGCCCCGCCACGGCCAGTGCCACCAGGATACCGTACCAGGCGACCAGCCGGGCGGCTTCGGGGCGGCCCTGGCCCAGGGTGTTGCCCACCCGCACGGTCAGCGCCATGCCCAGTGAGAGCGGCAGCATGAAGAGGATCGAGGTGTAGTTGAGCGCCACCTGGTGAGCGGCCACGGTCACCTCGCCAAGGCTGGCAATGAACAGGGCGATCAGGGTAAACAGCGTCACCTCCACGAAGATCGCCACACCGATGGGCACCCCTACGTGCAGCAGCTCGCCGATCAGCGGCCAGCGTGGGGGTGTGGGCGAATGCCAGAGCGAGACGTCCCCATAAGCCCGTGAGCGCCGGGTATAGGCGATCATCGCCAGGCTCATCACCCACATGGAGATCGCCGTAGCAATGCCGCAGCCCAGGGCGCCGAGGGCCGGCAGGGCCTGCACGTTGCCGGGTAGCCAGTCGCCGAACAGTCCCGTCAGCCCCTCGCCACCGTAGATCAGCACGAAGTTGCAGGGGATGTTCACGCCGAGGCCGACCAGGCTGATCCACAGTGACGGGCGGGTATGGTTCATGCCGTCCGAGAAGGCGCGCAGCGCCTGGAAGAGCGCCACCCCGGGCATGCCGAAGGCCACAGCGGCCAGGTAGGCGGCGGCGCGCCGCACCATCGGCCAGGCGCGCGCTATCTCCGC
>NZ_JAVLBC010000211.1:2201-5312 GCF_031581305.1 Halomonas sp. | reverse complement strand
CGGATGATGATGGGTCTGCGATTCGGGGTCATGCGCCGCCTTCACCTGCCTTGGCATTGCGAACGTAGTCCTCCAGCTCGGTGAAGCCGGGGCGTTCTTCGGTATGCAGCGCCTTGCGCCCGAACTCCACGGCCAGCTGAGGCGCATAACCATGCAGGCTGGCCAGCAGGGTGACCCGCATGCACTGGAAGATCTTCTCCACCTCTTTCGCCTGCCGCTCGACGCGGCTTGCCAGGGGGTTGACGAAGCCGTAGCCGGCCAGGATGCCCAGGAAGGTGCCGACCAGGGCATGGGCAATCATCTGCCCCATCTCATCGGGAGCGGCATCAGTAGTGCTTAGTGCCTTCACTACTCCCATCACCGCGGCAACGATACCGAAAGCCGGCATGGCATCCCCCACCTTGGCAATGGCATCGGCGGGGATATGCGCTTCCTGCTCGAAAACCTCGATCTCATGGAGCATCAGCTCATCGAGTTCCATGGGATCCATGCTGCCGCTCACCATCAGGCGAAGGTAATCGGTGAGGAAGGCCATGATCAGAGGGTCGGCGAGTACTCGCGGGTGTTCGTTGAATAGAACGCTCTCCCCGGGGTTATCGATGTCGCGCTCGATACCCAGCATGCCGTCTCGGCGAATCTTGGCGAGCAGCTTGTACTGCAGCGCCATCAGCTCCATGTAGAGCGCCTTGTCGTACTTGTTGGAGCGGCGAAGCCGGGCAAAGATGCGCAAGGTGGCCTTGATGGCCTTGCCGTTGTTGGCGGCGATGAAGGCCCCAATGCCGGCACCGAAGATCATCAGGAACTCCGTGGGCTGGAAGAGCGGCCCCAGATGGCCGCCCGCCAGTGCGAAGCCTCCGAACACGGAGAAGATGACGACAAGGTATCCGATGGGTATCAGCACAGCCGGTATCCCCTAGCGAGGCGATGAATGATGTCCTTCTTCGAATATCGGCTGTCACGGACGAGACTTGAGGGGGGAGGAAAAAATTGTCGTGCGGGCCGCGGGGAACATCCATCCCCGCGGGGCATTGCCGAGCGTGGTTCAGGCCAGGTGGTGGTGGGCGAGGGCGGCCGGTTGTTCTACGGCCTGGGCCTGGACACCCTCTCTCTGCTGGCGCTTGCGGGTCTTGCCAGCCCGAGAGGGTGGCTGGCAGATGCCACAGACATAGTCATGAACCGGGCTGTAGGCATGCGCCACGAAGTGGCCGGCGCAGCGGGTGCAGGTCGAGAGCTGCAACAGATCACTCTCGAAGAAGCGTACCAGGGTCCAGGCGCGAGTCAGGCCCAGCACGGTCTCGGCGTCATCGGTCTCTACCTGTTCCGCATATAGCTGATAGGCCTTGATGAAGGCTTCCATTCGCTCGCAGCCATGATCTTCCTGCAAGCGCAAGAATATGTTGTAGAAAAGCGAGGAATGGATGTTCGGCATCCAGGTGATGAACCAGTCCGTGGAGAAGGGCAGCATTCCCTTGGGCGGTGACATGCCCCGCACTTCCTTGAACAGGCGAATCAGGCGGGCCCGGCTCAGGTCGGTTTCGGTCTCCAGGACCTGAAGCCGTGCACCGAGCTCGATAAGGTCGATGGCCAGCTGCACCTGTTGCATTTCCAGTAGCAGGCTCTTGTTGGACATGCCTTACCCCTCCGCAGCGGATGAGACCGCCGGTCGGGATGCCATCAGCAGCGAGGCATGGAACTGTGCAAGACCCTGTTCCCGGGGATTATGGGTCAGTTGGCGTAGCTGCTCGGCGCTGTCATGACCAAAGTGGCAAAGCAGCTGATTGACGCGCGAAAGGCGTGTCAGCTGGCGAGCATTGAGCTCCTGGAGCAGATCCGCCATCTCGTCATCGATCTTGAGGCGAAACCTTGCTGAGGCCCGATCCTCATTGATCAGACGCTGGGCAAGCAGCAGATAGGCGAGGTTCAGCTCGTGAATCTCGTCAATTAATTTATTGATTTGCATAGTTCCCTGTCGGCTTTCAATCGTTTTGGCATGGTCTGGGCCATGTGAGGTTTTTTTTTTTGCCGTGTGCCCGTAGGTCCTCTTCCGAGGCCAGCACATCTCACCCGAGCGTATTGTCAGTGGCTGAGAAACAGATGCAATCAGCTTCAAGGGTTGCCTAGCCCTGACCGGCCGGCATTATTGGTAAGACCTGATAAAAAAGATGAGAAAAATCATGCTCATATGAGTGTATCTGCTAAGTTAAGCTTAACTTAGCAAACTGCATATGTTTACTTTAAGATACGTATTTTTACTTGGGTGGGCGGTCTTTCACGCGCGGGGCTTGTCTGGGGGCGCTTCTGGAGCGAGTTCGTATACCCAGACCAGCAGCTCTGCGATGACCTGATAGAGCCGTGGTGGAATCGCCTCGTCCAGGTCCAACTGCATCAGCAGGCCGACAAGCTCTGGTGCATCATGGACGTGAATCCCCTGGCGCCTGGCTTCCGAGATGATGCGCTCGGCGAGCTCTCCATACCCTTGCGCCACGACCCGTGGCGCGCCATCACTGTCGTGATAGGCGAGGGCAACGGCCTGACGGCGTCCCTCTTGGTCCTTGTCCGTCATGGTGTCTGTCCCTCTTCAAGCCGGTTCAGGTCGATCTTGATCTCCGCGAAGCCGTGGCCGGCCAGTCGAGTTCTCAGGCTGTCTAGGCCTTTCTCGAGTTCTTGACGAGACCGGTCATGTGCCACACGCAAATCAATTTCCACGCTGTTCGCGTTCATCCACAACGAGGCCTTCAAGCGTCCAAGGCCGGCAATATCCAGATCGATTTCTGAGTGCCAGTCTTGTTGTCTGGCGTTCCTCTGCTGCTGGTCGGTATCTTCGCCACCAGACCGGTCTTGATGTCCCGGCGGAAGCTGGATCATCAGAGCCATGAAAAGACCGCTCCAGACGTCACCTTCCCAGCGCAGTGCCGGTGTCACCAGCATCTCGAGCTGATGGCGGACGATCCCCTGCAGGCTCTCCTGAACAGCTTGACTTGTGTGAGAGCGAAGGGTGGTCTCGGGAAGCGGCTCGCGCATGTTGGCAGTGCTACCGTTTTCCATCCCGGTGGCTGATGGCGGAACGGCGGCTGGGCTGGCCTGAGGCGGCGCGTTGGTAGAGCTTGCGGC
>NZ_JAVLBC010000211.1:0-2191 GCF_031581305.1 Halomonas sp. | reverse complement strand
GAGGGGGGGGCTTGGACGTCAGGCGAGTGAGAGAGGGCAAAGGGGCGGCCGCCATTGGTGAGTAGTGGTACGGGCGGAAAGGGCGTATCGCGGATGCCAGCGCGATTCCCCGACGGGACTACGCCATGACTGGTCCCTGTGGGCGTGAACTGCAGGGTGCGCCACATCTGGGGCTCCCGCTGGAGTTGCTGGCGTGGGAGCTCCCCCTTGTACCAACGGGCAAGGTGCGACTCATAGAACAGCCCGCTATGGCGGATACTGTCTTCCAGGCGGGTTGCTACTACGGCTGGATCCGGTATCTGTGCGTGCGCCATCAGTGGCGTCGGTGTCGTCACGATGGAGGGCGGCGCGGGAAAGCGGACGAGCAGGTCGGCGATGGTTCGTGCCGAGTTGCTGAAGTGGGTCTGAGCCGAGGCTGGAGGATGGCCTTGCGGCTGTGCTGGCCGTGAGGCAACATCCGATAGGTCCCGTGAGATTCGCCCGAGCTCGGGTTGAGGGGGCGGGTTGGTTCGGGCATCAAGTCTTGAATCACTGTGCAAGGCTCTTGGAGCCTCTGCGGGGGAGGTGGGTTTGACCGGCTGATTGAGATCTTTGGCTGGCGGGGTATCGACCCGTTTGCCCAACACCTGGTGCAGCAGGGTATCCAGCAGGGGGGTTATGCCACTCACGGGGCTCTCTTGCTGAGGTGCAGATCAATCGGTGGAGTTGGTGCTTCCTCCCTGACGCCATAGGCGTCCCGAAGATTTCGTTGGCGCTGCGAAGCGCCGATCAGTTCGCCAAGCTCGTTGCGACGCTCGATCAAGCGTTCACGAATTTCGAGATCGTTTGCCAGGATCTGCTCTAGTAACCCTGCTTTGCGTGCCCGATGATCGGCATCCAAGTGGTGTTCGGCATCGAGCTTCGCCAGCTGCTCCGCCTGCATGATGTAAGTGCTTTCCTGATCGACCAGTGCCGGCCAATTGGCGTCGCGTGCCGAATCCAGCATGAGGCGCGTGCGTGACAGCAGCGCCTCATACCCCTCGAGCAGTGCCTGCTGGCTGTTCGGCTCTCTGCCATGTTCCATCATCAGCCCCTTGCCACCTCGTCGCCGATGTCTCGCCAGGCCGAGGCGGTGTCGTTCAGCAGTGTTTCTGCCTGCTCAAGGCTCTCGATATCGTTATGCAGGTTGGCCGACAGCAGGAGACGCGTCACATAATCATAGAGCGAGGCGAGTCGCTCGGCGATCTCGCCGCCACGCTCTGTATCCAGAGCGGCCAACAGGCCGTTATTGACAATATCCAGTGCCTTGGAGATCGCCTTGCCCTTCTCGGCCGAATTGCCATCCTCAAGGTGGATGCGGGCGGTGCGTATCGCGGCGAGCGCACCATCGAAGAGCATCACGATCAACTGGTGGGGGCTGGCAGACATCACGCCGCTTTCGACGCCGACCTTGGCGTAGGCACTGGCACCGCGGCCGTAGGCGGCTGCTCCTCGCATGGCACTCATGATTATCTTACTCCTTTCTGGTGCGGCACCGACTCGGTGCCAGTGTCTGAGGTACCGTCACTGCATCTAGTCTGACAAGGATCGGGACTGGTGTAACAATGAACAGCCTCTGTCAGATGAGTTATTTTCGGTTATCGGCCAGTGTGGCAGTGACTTTAGGTCGATACGGGGACTTCTTCCTGAATGCTGCCGAGGCGTTGAATGGTGCTTCCGCGGAGGATGTCGCCAAGGGCCGGCCCGGGAGGCTCAGCGGAGTCGGTCAGCTGGATCTGATCGGGGCAGCCTAGCGTATCGAGGGCTTGGATCCACGCCAGCTGACCGCTATCGAAGCGGACCAGGGAGCCGACCGGGTAGAGGCCAAATCGCTTGATGTAGCGCTTGACCCAGCGCTGGTCGAATTGTTCGGGGTGGTTCAGCAGGTGGCGGTAGATAGCGTCGATTCGCCAGGGGGAGCGGTCCGGTCGGTCGCGCCGCATGGCATCGACCACGTCCGCTACTGCAGCGGCTCGAGCCAGCTCGTGCAAGTCGTTGCCGGCGAGGCCGCGAGGGTACCCGCTGCCATCCAGGCGTTCATTGATGTTGTGTGCCACCGAGTCGAGGATATTGGAAGAGAGCCAGTGGCAGCGACCCATTCGGCCCATCAGTACATCCACATGGCTTCGCATCTGCTGGCGCTGGTGCTCATCGGGATGCCGGAGTTGCCAGA
>NZ_JAVLBC010000210.1:0-5313 GCF_031581305.1 Halomonas sp. | reverse complement strand
CCAGGAAGACCCGGTCTCCGTGTTAGGGCCTCATCCGTAGCGTGATCCGTGCCACCCTGCCTACGAAATGGACGCACTCGGGGACCCTCAGGGCCCAACAGGCACGGGCAACTGGTCCGGCAACCCCATGACAACCTCCCGCGGCATGGGCCGGGAAAAGAGGTAGCCTTGCAACAGGTCGCAGCTGCGGCGGATCAAGTCCTGCTGCTGCTCTCGCTCCTCGATGCCTTCGGCGACCACCACCAGGTCCAGGCAGTGAGCCATGGTGATGATGCCCTGCACGATGGCAGCGTTGCTGCGGTTCGTGCCGATATCCTGGATGAAGGCACGGTCGAGCTTGACCTTGTGGATCGGCAGATCGCGCAGGTAACTCAGACTGGAGAAGCCGGTGCCGAAATCGTCCAGCGCGACGCGAATGCCCATCGCCTTGAGCGTGTTGATCAGCTCGATGGCCGTCTTGGCGCCGTCGAGCAGCACGCTCTCGGTGACCTCCAGTTCCAATAGCTCAGGCGGCAGTCCGGCGGCGTCCAGCGCCGCCTGAACGTCGGACAGGAAGCCGTCGCGCCGGAACTGCAGCGAGGAGATGTTCACGGCGACCGGCACGTCGAGGCCACCTTCGGCACGCATGGCCGCCGCGTCCTGGCAGGCACGATGCAGGATCCAGCGCCCCAGCGGAATGATCTGCCCGGTCTGCTCGGCCAGCGGGATGAACACCCCGGGGGAGATCATCCCCCGCTCCGGGTGGTGCCAGCGGATCAGTGCCTCCAGCCCGCGGAGGTGCCCGTCCACCGCCTCCACGATGGGCTGGTAGTAGAGCTCGAACTGGTCACGCCGCAGCGCCGTGTGCAGGTCGTGGCGCAGCAGCACGGCATCCTTGGTTAGCCGTTGCTGGTCGCCCTGATACCAGTGCCAGGTGTTACGACCTTCTTGCTTGGCGTCAGCCACCGCCAGGTCGGCACGTTGCATGAGTTCGTAGGCGTGATCCGCGGTCTCGCAGTTGCAGGCGATGCCGATGCTGGCACTGATATGCAGCGGCTTGCCATCGATCTCGAACGGCCGAGATAGCGCACTCAATACCCGCTCGGCCATGTCGATCCCGGCCTGGCGGTCGTCGAGGTGTGGGAGCAGCAGGGCGAACTCGTCCCCGATCATGCGTGCCAGGGAATCGTCTGCCCCCACTAACTGGCGTAGTCGTTCACCCACCGCCACCAGAAGCTTGTTGCCGATGTGGTAGCCCAGGCCGTCATTGATGGTCTTGAAGCCGTCCAGGTCGAGGTGCATCACCACCAGCAGCCCTGACTCCTCCTGGGCCCGCTCGAAGGCCGCGTCCAGTCGCTCATCGAAGGCGGTGCGGTTGGGCAGGCCGGTCAGCAGGTCATGGGTGGCCTGATGGGCGATCTGTGCTTCCTGCTCACACTGCCGGGTAATGTCCTGCTGGATCCCGATGTAGTGGCTGCAGATGCCAGCCCCATCGAACACCGGGCTCAGCGAGAGGTGGTTCCAGAAGGGTGTGCCGTCCTTGCAGTAGTTGCGCAGGGTGACCTCGACAGACTGCCGACCGCCGATGGCCCGGCGAATGGCGGTGAGTGCCTGAGGGTCGGTGTCGGCCCCCTGCAAGAAGCGGCAGTTACGACCCAGCACCTCTTCGGGAGCGTAGCCGGTAAGCCGGTGGAAGGCCTCATTGGCATACACCAGCGGAATGTGGGGCTGGCTGGCATCGGCCATGACCACACCATTGGGGGTGGCCTGGACGCCGCGTTCCAGCAGGCGGCGGGCCTCCTCTTCCTGCTTGCGGGTGGTGATATCGCGGCAGATGCCATAGACCCCGACCACCTCGCCATCCACGGAGACAGGGAAGTTCAGGACTTCCAGCTGATAGGCATGGCCGTCGCTGTGGGTGCCCAGGGTCTCGTACTGGTGCGACCCGCCTCGCCTCGCGATATCGAACCCGGCCTGGGTCAGCTCGCGATACTCGGGTTCGATGAACTCGTTGAAGTGACGACCGACCATGGCCTCTTCGGGATATCCGGTGATGCGCATCAGCGCCGCGTTGGCCCGCAGGAAGCGCCCCTCAAGGTCGAACTCATAGACGCCGTCGGGGTGGTTCACGAACAACGAACGATACCATTCAGCCAAGGTACGGTGGTTACTGGTATCGCGGTCGTGCAGGATGGCCAGGGCCACCAGCGCCGTTGCCTGCTTCATGCGCCGGTGACTCGCCTCGGTAGGGTGGTTGGGGTCGCGGAAGTAGATACTGACGGCGCCCAGCAGCTCGCCCTGAGCCGTCAGCACGGGATTCGACCAGCAGGCGAGCAGCTGTTCTTGCTCGGCGGCATCGCGAAACGCGGCCCAGCGCGAGTCGGTGCGGATGTCCTCGGTAATCACCGGCTCGCGGTAGTAGGCCGCACAGCCGAAAGACGCAGCGTCGGGAGCGATGGGTGCTGCCTGAAGGCAGTCATGATAGGCCTTGGAGAAACGCTGGCTGGAAATGAGGCTGAGCGTCTGACGCTTGACATCAAAGCGCATGAAAGCGGGAACGGCGGTCGGTAGCAGCACCTCGATCCAGCGGGCAATGGCATCCAAGGTCTCTTCGAGCGGGACTTGCTGGGCGATCCGTTCGTGGACCTCCTGCTGCGCCTCCATCAGCGCCAGTTCGTCGAGCACTCCAATGTCTCCAAGCATAAAAGGGATAGACGGCACGCCTTGCCGCTTATCAATACAGCGACATAGTGGCTTAGCGCACCTTAAGAGTGCAATACATGCTCAACCACGCACGGACAGCCGGAATGCAAGCAGGTGACGTTGCTCGCTCTTTGCTCGATACTCCCGCCCTTCAGCATCGCGGCCTGTCTCCGCTTGCCACCTCCCCTCTGGGTAACCTGCCAAGCCATGATGGCGCTGGCCTTACCGAGATGCCGCCCGTGATCATTAAAGCCCTCTGGGCCCGCCTGACGGTGGCCCTTGTCATTCCGCCGGGACTGGTCATCCTCCACACTGCCCCCTTTTCGCTTCTCACCTCGAGGCGCGAGTCGACCGCCCAGGCACCGGGGAGGCCTCGCGGAAACCGGCGATCAAGCGCGGCGATCAGGGGCTCTACGCCGCCAAGGGAGCGGATCGTAACCGCGTGCATTGGGAGGAGGCTTGAAGTTGGGAACGCCAGGATCGGGGGTCGCGCCGGCGACCTATTGATTGCATTCCCTGTCATTGACGAGACAATGCAATTGCATTACCTTGGATGCATTACTGTTGCATTACCATTGAGCGGAGGCCAATCATGAACACGGTCATTGAGGATGACTCCACCCTGACGGCTCGCTACCAGACGACCGTGCCGGCATCGGTGCGTCGTGCGCTGAAGCTGAAGCGCCGCGATCGGATTCACTACACGATTCGCCCCGATGGGGAAGTGGTGCTCACTCGGGCCCGCGACGAGTCCAGCCAAGACCCCGTGATCGCCAGCTTCCTGGCCTTCCTGGAGCGCGATCTGCAGGAGCACCCGGAAAACATTCGTCCTGTCACTGCCAGCACCTTTGCCGAGGCCGAACGCCTGACGGCAGGCATTGAGGTAGACCTCGATGAGGAACTGCCAGAGGAAGACGATGACACATGAGCCCTCTGGAGATAAACGGATGGACGATCTACGCACATCCGCTATTCCTGGAGCAGGTCGATGCGCTCACCCGTGAAGTGAAGCGACGCCAGGAAAAGGATCCGCTCGGATATCGCAGCAAACCGGCCACCAAGCGTCTGGCGGCGATTGTGAAGCTGGCCAAGAACGACATTCCACAGGACCCGGCAGGCCCTCAGTATCGCCAAGGAAACACCCTCGGGGCTGAGCACACCCATTGGTGCCGGGCAAAGTTCTACCAGCAGTACCGGCTGTTCTTTCGCTACGATCTTGCGAACAAGATCCTTATCTACGCCTGGGTCAACGACGAATCCACCAAGCGCGCCTATGACAGCCAACAGGACGCTTACGCTATCTTCCACAAGATGCTCAAGAACGGTAACCCGCCGGATAGCTGGAATGACTTGTGGAGAGCAGCTCTCAGTGATGGCGAACGCATCAAATTGCTTCTGGGGGCAGAGGGTGATGAGCCTTAATGTCAGCATGCCGGGGGGCGGCACATCGTCAGCGGTCACGTGCAAGCTGGTGCGATCGCGAATCAGGTCGCGGACCGAAGAAGCGCTGGAATACCTTATCGAGGTTGATACACGCCTGCTGGAGCGCAATCGAATCAACATCCTTCAACCCACCACATTGCCGCGACTTCTTGGCCACCGGCAGCAGCTTCTTGATGTCATGCCTGGCGCTCAGCGACTGGCCATGAATGCGATAACGATGGGGGCATGATGCGAAGGTCGGAGTTGTAGACGAAGCGCACTGACCCGCCCCCCGTCCGTGTGGGCGAGGGGTTACGCGAATTTTGCGAACCACAAAGGAAAATACTACATGGATCTTGCAGTCCTGTTGGACCAGGTGCACACCATCGCCAAACACGCCGGCGAGGCCATCATGGCCATCTACGCCCGCGACTTCTCCATCGAGGAGAAGGCGGACAAGAGCCCGCTGACCGAGGCCGACATGGCCGCCCATGAGGTGATCGTCGCCGGCCTGAACGCCCTGCCAGGCCGCATCCCGGTGCTCTCCGAGGAGAACACCGACGACTTCGCCGGGGCGGACGCCAACGGCCGCTACTGGCTGGTGGACCCGCTGGACGGCACCAAGGAGTTCATCAAGCGCAACGGCGAATTTACCGTCAACATCGCGCTGATCGAGGCCGGCAAGCCGGTGCTCGGCGTGGTCGTCGCTCCCGCGCTGGAGGTGTCCTATCTGGCCGCCCAGGGCGTGGGCGCCTTCAAGGTCGCGTGGGGAGCAGGCCAGAGCGGCGAGCGCACGCCCATCCGCGTGGCCGGCAAGCCTGCCGACGGCGCCACCTGGCGTGTGGTGGGCAGCCGCTCCCACCCCAGCCCCGACCTGGCCGAATGGCTGGAGCAACTGGGCAAGCATGACATGGTGCCCATGGGCAGCTCGCTGAAGTTCTGCCTGATCGCCGAAGGCGAGGCGGACGTCTACCCCCGCCTCGGTCCTACCTGCCTATGGGACACCGGCGCTGCCCAGGCCGTGGTCGAACAGGCCGGAGGAAGCGTGGAAACCCGGGAAGGTCAGCCGCTCCGCTACGCCACGCCGGAGCAGCACCTCAACCCCGACTTTATCGTCTGGGGCCATGGCGCCTGAAGCGCGTGACAGGTCAGACCGTGAATGCACCCACGAATCATGCTGCGCATTGATTCGGGGCTTCCCGCTCTCGC
>NZ_JAVLBC010000209.1:0-5341 GCF_031581305.1 Halomonas sp. | reverse complement strand
ATGAACAGCTTCAGGTGGTACCGGTATGGATCGATCGCCTCTGCTTTGTCTGCGCCCCGGACCATCCGCTTACCGAACTCGAGCCCCCCAGCCTGCAGACGCTGTGCGATTTTGACGCCGTGCTGCCCGGCCCGCTCACCTTCACTCGCGGCCTGATCGAGTCACGCTTCGCAGCCGCCGGCCTGCGCCTGCCAGTGGCGCTCTCCACCAATTACCTGGAGACACTGAAGATGATGACCGCCATCGGCCTGGGCTGGAGCCTGCTGCCGGAGCGCCTGGTGGCCGGCGAGCTCCACGAGCTGGACGTCGACCACCCGCCCATCCAACGCCCGCTGGGCTATCTGGTACATCGCAGCCGAACCCTCTCCAATCCGGCGCGGGCCATGCTCGCCCAGCTCGACGCGGCCCGCGAGTCAGCCGCCAGAGAGTGGGGCTGACGAATCAGGCCCTCGCGACGCAAGTCGAGGCGTCGAACCGTTCGCTCCCACTAAGGGCGCGGCAGATCGCGGTGGCAGCACATTGTGGGAGCGATCTTCAGATCGCGATGGCGCCGCCAGGCGCCCAGAACGAGACAACCCCACCGCCGCTTCGCGACGGATCGCGAAGCAGAGCTTCTCTCCCACAAGGCTACCGTGCTATGACCGCAAGGTGGGAGCGATCTTCAGATCGCGATGGCGCCGCCAGGCGCCCAGAACGAGACAACCCCACCGCCGCTTCGCGACGGATCGCGAAGCAGAGCTTCGCTCCCACAAATCTACCGTGCTATGACCGTAAGGTGGGAGCGGTCTTCAGATCGCGATGGCACCGCCAGGCGCCCAAGACAACCTCACGACAATTTGTTTAGACTGCTCATCTTTTGCGCCAGGAACCCGCGCCAGTGCCAGACACCACCCAGCCCAAGATCATCCCCCGCCATGCGCTAGCAGGCGGCCTGATTCTGTCCGGACTGCTTTTGCAGGTGGCGCAGTTCACTCACCTCGTCCCGCTGGCGCATGCGGTCAGCTACTGCCTTTGGCTGGCCACAGCACTGCTTTGGGTCGATATTCCCCCCCGTACCCGCCGCCAGGCGGGAATACTGGCCGCCCTTGGCCTGGGGCTGCTGGTGCTGGCGCGCGCCTGGCACGGCGCCAGCATCGATTGGCCGGGGATTCTCGACGGCAACACCTATGTGGTCGCCATGCTGGTGGGGGTCAGCTTCATCGGCCTGATCGGCAACCTCCGAGGCCGGTCACGTCCTGCGGGCAAGGCCCTGACCGGTACCCGCGGCATGCTGGGCACCTGGCTGGGGGTTCACCTGCTGGGCTCCATCCTCAACCTCTCCACGGTGTTCATGGTCGGCGATCGCCTGGAACGTCGGGGCCCGCTCTCCACGCCCCAACTGCTGGGTCTCAACCGTGGGCTTTCCAGTGCCGCGCTCTGGTCGCCCTTCTTCGCCTCCATGGGCGTGGTCATGACCCTGGCGCCGGCAATGCACTACGCCACCCTTCTCGCCTTTGGCCTGCCCCTGGCCCTGGCCTCGGGCATGCTGACGGTCGGCGAGCTCTCGCGACGTTTCGAGCTGGCCGAGACCGCCGGCTTCTCGCTATCGCCGCGCAGCCTGCTGATGCCGGTGAGCATGGCGGCCCTGGTGATGCTGTTCCATTACCGCCTCACGCCCACCCTCTCCATCGTCAGCATCATCACCTTCCTGCTGCCGAGTGTGGCGCTGCTCTCCAACCTGCCCCGGGGGCCCCACTGGACCCTGCGGCGGGTCCATCAGCACACCCTCACGCGGCTGCCGGCCATGCGCGGCGAGATCTCACTGTTCCTCTGCGCGGGACTGCTGACCCAAGGGCTGTCGACCTTCATCACCGCCGCCACGGGCAGCGCCTGGACACTCTTTGACCACTTCGGCCCACTGGAAGCCATCGCCAGCTTCCTGGCCATCGTCATCAGCGCCGTGGCCGGCCTGCACCCCATCATCGGCGTCTCCGTGCTTGCCTCGATGCTCGATCTGGACGCCGGCCGGCAGACCCTGTTCGCCTTCGTGGCCCTGGCCTCCTGGGCGGTGGGGACCAGCGTCGGCCCCCTCTCCGGCATCAACCTCTCACTGCAGGGGCGCTACGGCGTCAGTGGAACCACGATGATGCGCCAGAACCTCGGCTATGCCGCCATCATGACGCTGCTGGTCATGGCCGCCATCCTGGTGCTGGAAGCCCAGCTGCCCGTCTGAGTCGTCACCGCCACTGAAAAGGATTTCAGGGAAGCTTTCCCCGAATGATACGGTCGTGCCTGGAACGTGACACCGCTGCTGCCCGGTTCTCTAGCGACATCAAACCGAATCATTCGGACGCGCGCATGCGCCGTGGGGCATTCATGACCGACGAGCAGAACCAGAAGCACAAACTCGCCAAGTCGGTGGGTCCGTTCAAGCGAATGCAGCCCACGGTGTTCTTCGGCTCGGCGGCGTTGGTCATCGGGTTCTGCCTCTTCGGCGGAGTCTTCACCGCGACGGCCGCCGCCACGTTCGCCTCCATCCAGGGCTGGATCGCGGACACGCTGGGCTGGTATTACATGCTGATCTCGACCGCGCTGCTGGTGTTTGCGCTGGGCGTCGTGATCAGTCCGGCCGGCAAGCTCAAGCTGGGCAAACCCGAGGATGAGCCTGAATTCAGACGGCTCAACTGGTTCGCCATGCTGTTCGCCGCCGGCATGGGCACCGGGCTGGTGTTCTGGGGCGTGGCGGAACCGCTCAATCACTACCTCGAGCCTCATTACGCTGATCCGGCGACCACCGCGGCGATGCATGACGCGATGCGCTATTCCTTCTTCCACTGGGGTCTTCACGCCTGGGCCATCTATCTGGTGCTGGCGCTGTCCATTGCCTACTACCATTTCCGCATCGACCTGCCGCTGGCACCCCGCTCCGTGCTCTGGCCGCTGATTGGCAAGCGTATCTACGGCATGCCCGGCCATCTGACCGACATCCTCTGCACGGTGGGCACGCTGCTCGGCGTGGCCACGTCGCTGGGGCTGGGGGCAATGCAAATCAACGCCGGCCTGTCGATGTCGTTGGGCATCGAGACGTCGACGCTGGTACAGGTGTTGATCATCGCGGCCATTACGGCGGCCGCCACCCTCTCGGTGGTCTCGGGCATTCAGCACGGCATCAGGCGCCTGTCGGCGCTGAACATTGCGCTGGCGTCCGTACTGCTGCTGTTTGTCTTTGTCGTCGGCCCCACGGCCTATATCCTGGAAACGCTCACTGGCGGGCTGGGCATCTACCTGCAGACATTGGTCACAACCAGCCTGGAAACCGATTTTGCGACCACCTCGGACTGGCAATCGCGCTGGACGCTGTTCTACTGGGGCTGGTGGATCTCCTGGTCGCCGTTCGTCGGCATCTTCGTCGCCAGAATTTCCCGGGGGCGCTCGGTTCGTGAGCTGATCACGGCCGGCCTGCTGTTACCGTCACTGGTCACGTTTTTCTGGATGGCGACCTTCGGCGGCACCGCCCTGCACATGGAGCGCTTCACCGAGATCGAGATTGCCCAGCAGGCCATCGACGACGTAGCCATCTCGCTGCATCTGCTGTTGAGTGAGCTTCCATTGGGGTCGATCACCACGGTATTCGCCACGCTGGTGATCATCATCTTCTTCATCACCTCGTCGGATTCCGGCTCGCTGGTCGACGACATGGTGACCTCCGGCGGATATCCAAATCCGCCAGTGTCACAACGGCTTTTCTGGGCAATCTCGGAAGGCGCCGTCGCAGCCACCCTGCTCGTCGTTGGCGGCCTGGCGGCCATCCAGCAGGCCGCCATCGCCATGGCCCTGCCGATGACGCTGCTGCTGGCGGCGGCGTGCTACGGCATGATGCGCGCCTTCTCGGCGGATATCCGCAAGAGCGGCACACCCTCGCAACACCACATCGCAGGCAATATCGACAACGACTGATCGCTGGCGTCGCGATCCGCCGCGCAGCGGCGGTGGGAGGTTACCCCATAGGGGGGAAAATCTACTTCTTCGGCGCGCGCACGAAGTAGCGATGGCCACACTGGTGACACGGCTCGATGCGGGCCACCCCTTCCAGCTCGACGATGGCGTCACAGTGCACGCAGGCCATGCGGCCGGGAGCTGCCATCTCGCCGGCGACGTAGTCGGCGCGTGACGCTTCCAGGTCATCCGCCAGTTGCTCCCGCTCGATCACGCTGCGGTCGGCAATGGAAAGCAGCGACTCCACCACCTTGCGCGACAGCATCGAGAGATCGATACCCAGCCAGGTGGCCACGCTCTCGCCGCCGGCATTGAGGTAGCGGCGCATCTCCTTCAAGTCGCGCTCGACCCAGGCGCGCAACAGCGACAGCTCGTCCTTGGTGAACTCCTCCAGCTCGGCCTCGAATTCCACCGCCTCGTCAAGCTCCTGCTGCAGGTTCTCCCAGGTCAGCTCGTCAGCGCCCTCGCGAAGTCGGTCGAGCATGCGCTCGTAGCCCTCGCGTAGGCGGTGTTCTCGGTGCGGTTCCTTTTGCTCACTCATGTTCATCTCCTCGTTTCGCGACAGGGCTTGCTGGTCCGGCGGTGTTACCCCGTAGCCGCCGGGCGCCGTGCTGGGGTATCCTAGCGTTCAGCCAATTATACCATTTAGACGACATCCCGCCGGAAATTCAATGGTTTCGCGCCGCACCGGCGCCGAATCCTGATGCCGGACAAGGGCCGCTGACATGCGCAGCGCCACGCCGCTGCGCTCGACTTTCAAGGTACCCGAAGAGAGCGATGGACGCACAGTACAAGCCCCACGAGACCGAACGCGACGCCCAGCAGTTCTGGGACAAGAACCAGTGCTTCAAGGCGGTGGAAGACGCCAGCCGCGAGAAGTTCTACTGCCTGTCGATGTTCCCCTACCCCAGCGGCAAGCTGCACATGGGGCATGTGCGCAATTACACCATCGGCGACGTGGTCTCCCGCTACCAGCGCATGCAGGGCAAGAACGTGCTGCAGCCCATGGGCTGGGACGCCTTCGGCATGCCGGCGGAGAACGCCGCCATCCAGAACCGGGTACCGCCGGCCAAGTGGACCTACGACAACATCGACTACATGCGCCGCCAGCTCAAGGCGCTGGGCTTCGCCTACGACTGGAGCCGCGAGTTCGCGACCTGCGACGTCGACTACTACCGCTGGGAGCAGTGGTTCTTCACCAAGCTGGTAGAGAAGGGCCTGGTCTACAAGAAGATGTCCACCGTCAACTGGGACCCGGTCGACCAGACGGTGCTGGCCAACGAGCAGGTGATCGAGGGGCGCGGCTGGCGCTCCGGCGCGCTGGTGGAACGCAAGGAAATCCCGCTGTGGTTTCTCAAGATCACCG
>NZ_JAVLBC010000208.1:0-5363 GCF_031581305.1 Halomonas sp. | reverse complement strand
GGCGTCGTCATTCCCGAACACCCGACTCCAGGAAGCCCCGTGGCTGAATCTCTCCCCGACGCGTCTACGTCCACCCTCGTGCTGAGCGACGAGGCCTTAAGCGACGGCCTGATCACCCTGCGCGACTGCCTGCGCTGGGCCGCCAGCGAGTTCCACCTGGCCGGCCTGCACTACGGCCACGGCACCGCCTCCGCGTGGGACGAGGCCGTGGCGCTGTCCCTGGGTGCCCTGCACCTGCCCTGGAACGTCGACCCGGCGGTGCTCGAGGCACGGCTGCTGCCCATGGAACGCACCCGGATCGTGTCGCTGGTGCGTGCTCGCATCGAGACACGCCGCCCGCTGCCCTATCTGCTGGGCGAGGCCTTCTTCGCCGGTGTCCCCTTCAGTGTCGACGAACGGGTGCTGATTCCCCGTTCGCCCATCGCGGAGTTGATCGAGCACGGCTTCGCCGCCTGGTTCCCTGTCGAGCCGCCAGCAAGGGTACTCGATCTATGCACCGGGTCGGGCTGCCTCGGCATTGCCACGGCGCTGCACCTGCCCGGTTGCGAGGTCGATCTGGCCGACATCAGCCCCGAGGCGCTGGCGGTGGCCCGCATCAACATCACCCGCCATGAGGTGGGCGAGCGGGTACGTGCGGTGGAGTCTGACCTTTTCGCAGAGCTCACCGGCCAGCGTTACGACCTGATCGTCTCCAACCCACCCTATGTAGATGCCCGCGACCTGACCACCATGCCCGCCGAGTTCCGCCATGAGCCGGCATTGGCGCTGGGTGCCGGGGCGGATGGCCTGGATATCGTGCGGCGCCTCCTGCGCGAGGCCCGCGACTACCTCAGCGATGCGGGCGTATTGATCGTCGAGGTCGGCAACTCCGACCACCACCTGGAGGCCGCCTTCCCCGAGGTGCCCTTCCTGTGGCTCGAATTCGAGCGCGGCGGCCAGGGGGTGTTTGCCCTGACCGCTGCGGAACTCGACGCCCATGCGGCGTCCTTCGCCTGATCCCCATCTCCCGACCCAGGAGGAGCGCCCATGTCCGGCAACACCTTCGGCAAGCTGTTCACCGTCACCACCTTCGGCGAGAGCCACGGCCCCGCGCTGGGGGCCATCGTCGATGGCTGCCCGCCGGGACTGCCACTCAGCGAAGAGGACCTGCAGCGCGACCTGGACCGCCGCCGTCCCGGCAGTTCCCGCCACACCACCCAGCGGCGCGAGCCTGACCGGGTAAGGATCCTCTCCGGGGTCTTCGAGGGGGTGACCACCGGTACGACCATCGGCCTGATGATCGAGAATACCGACCAGCGCTCCAAGGACTACTCGAAGATCAAGGACCAGTTCCGCCCGGCCCACGCCGACTACAGCTATCACCACAAGTACGGCATCCGCGACTACCGCGGCGGCGGGCGCTCCAGCGCCCGGGAGACCGCCATGCGAGTGGCGGCCGGGGCCATCGCCAAGAAGTACCTCTCCGCCCGGGGCATCACGGTGCGCGGCTACATGAGCCAGCTCGGTCCGATCGCCATCGAGTTCAAACAGTGGGACGCGGTGGATGACAATCCGTTCTTCTGCCCCGACCCGGACCGCGTGGCAGAGCTCGAGGCCTACATGGACCAGCTGCGCCGCGACCAGGACTCGGTGGGGGCGAAGATCAGCGTGGTGGCCGAGGGGGTGCCGCCGGGGCTCGGCGAGCCGGTGTTCGACCGTCTGGACGCCGAGCTGGCCCACGGCTTGATGAGTATCAATGCGGTGAAAGGGGTGGAGATCGGCGACGGCTTCGCGTCGGTCAGCCAGCGGGGCAGCAAGCATCGCGACGAGATGACGCCGCAGGGCTTTCTCTCCAACCACGCCGGCGGCGTGCTTGGCGGCATCTCCAGTGGCCAGACGATCATCGCCCATCTGGCGCTCAAGCCCACCTCCAGCATCACCACGCCGGGGCGCAGCATCGACATCCACGGTGACCCCGTTGAGGTGGTCACCAGGGGGCGCCATGATCCCTGTGTCGGCATCCGGGCCACCCCCATCGCCGAGGCGATGATGGCGTTGACCCTGATGGATCACCTGCTGCGTCACCGCGGCCAGAATGCGGAGGTCAAAGTATCGACACCTCGATTGCGCTGAGCCGCATCATCCGGCATGGCTGCTACACTTCATGTGACCATCCACAAGAGTGACGCCATGAAGATCAACGTCGAGTTCGACCTGACCCCCGATGAATTTCGCCGGGCGCTTGGCCTGCCTGACGTGGAGGCCTTCCAGAAGGATCTGCTGAACCGGATCCACAAGCAGATGGAATCAGGAGTGGAAGGGTACGACCCGATGAGCCTGATGCAGCCCTTCCTGCAGCAGCCCGGCTTGTCGCAGAATCTTTCCCAGAACCTCTCCCAGGGGCTCTCCAGTTTCGGCAACTATCAGCAGATGATGCTCGATATGCTGACCAAGGCCGCCAGTTCCGCGGGCAGGGGTGGCGGTGGCGGCGCGACAAGTGGAGACCAGAAGACGGAAGCGGAGGACTCCGGGGGCTCGGACAGTTCCGAGGGCGGCTCTGCCGGAAAGTCCAGCGCCGGGAGCAGCTCCCGCAAGTCCACGGCCAGCGCCCGCTCCCGCAGCAAGCACGAGAGTTGACAATGGGAGTTGGTGGAGTTCGTGCGACGTTTGCGGGGGGGAATACGGTTGCAACAAGAGAGGTGGCAGACTACGCTTTGTGCAGTGCAACAAATCGTTTGTAACCGTTCCTCAAGGAGGAATTAGACATGCAAGACCAAGACAAGATGATCGACGCATTCAACGAGCAGACCCGCCAGTTCTTCGAACCGATGCGCAAGCTCAATTCCTTGATGCTGAACAATATGGAAAAGATGACCCAGTATCAGATGGAGTCCATGAAGCGCTACAGTCAGATGGGTACCGAGCGCATGCGGGACGCCAGCGAGGTCAGCGATGCCGAGAGCATGCGGGACTTCGGCACACGCCAGACCGAGATGATGAACGAGCTCTCGAAGCAGATGCTCGAGGACGCCAAGGCGATGAGCGAGATGAGTCTGGAGTTCAAGGCTGAGCTCGAGAAACTCTTCGCTGAATCGGGCCAGCAGCTCGCCGAGCAGGCCGAAAAGGCCGGACAGGCCACCAAGGGTGAGGCCCCGAAGTCGGATGAACCCGCCAAGGCGAGCAGTCAGACCTCGTCGCGCAAGCGCTGATATCACGTTACTCTCATCGCGCCAGTCCGGTGCCCGGTTCCCGGGTGCCGGAATGGTCGTTATTGGCCATGCCTTGTCCGCGCAAGGTGGTGCGGTATTAGACGTATATGGCCTAAGGCCGGTGCCAGTATCCGGCCGTCAGCAACACCGGCCTTCATGAATAACAGGAGGGGTCAATGCAGTCAGGGGGGCAAGCACCGACACAGGTGGAGCTCGAGGCGTGGAATGCCCAGCTCGCCGCGATCGGCGAGGAATACAAGGCCTTGATGCAGGATCTGCTGGCACGCATGGTGCCCAGCGATGCCGCGGAATCGGTCTATGAAGACATGCGCCAGAGCTTTCAGGCCGGTGCCCAGTCGCTGATGCAGAATCCGTCCCTGCTGTGGCAGACCCAGTCGCGGCTGCTCCAGGACCAGTTCCAGCTATGGCAGCAATCGCTGCGCAGCCTCGCCGGCGAGGACGTCGAGCCGTTGATCGCGCCGAACAAGGGCGATCGCCGCTTCAAGGACGATGCCTGGCGCGACGATCCTTACTACCTGGCGATCATGCAGCAGTATCTGCTGTTCTCGCGCACGGTGGAAGAGTTGATCGAGCGCCTGGATGGCCTCTCGGAGGACCAGAAGCGCCACCTCGGTTTCTATGCGCGCCAGCTGGTCAATGCCATGGCGCCGACCAACTTTGTCACAACCAACCCCGAGGTGATGCGCAAGACCATGGAGACCCGCGGCCAGAACCTGGTCGAGGGCCTGGCCCGCTTGCGCGAGGACCTGGCCAACTCCGCCGAGGGTATCAATGTCACCATGACCGATCGCAGCGCCTTTGCGATTGGTGAGAACATCGCCGTTACACCAGGGGCGGTGGTCTACGAGAATGAACTGATCCAGCTGATCCAGTACACGCCGGCCACCGAGCAGGTCTACAAGACCCCGCTGCTTGTGGTGCCGCCCTGGATCAACAAGTACTACATCCTCGACCTTCGCCAGGACAACTCCCTGGTTCGATGGCTGGTGGAGCAGGGCCACACCGTCTTCCTGATCTCCTGGCGCAATCCAGGCCCCGATCAACGTGATCTGACCTGGGCCGACTACATGCAGATGGGCCCTATCGACGCCATGGGAGCCATCGAGCAGGCCACCGGCGAGAAGTCGGTCAACCTGATGAGCTACTGCATCGGTGGGACTCTGGCCGCCTCTACCTTGGCCTACCTGACCAGCACTCGGCGTGGCCGCAAGGTCAAGTCGGTGACCTACATGGCCACCCTGCAGGACTTCCGCGATCCGGGCGAGATCGGTGTCTTCCTTTCCGAGCCGGTGCTCGAGGGCATCGAGGCCAAGCTCGAGCGCGACGGCTACCTGGACGGCCGGGTCATGGCCTACTCCTTCAACCTGTTGCGCGAGAACGACCTCTTCTGGTCCTTCTACATCAACAACTACCTGAAGGGCGATGCGCCGGCCCCCTTCGACCTGCTCTACTGGAACACCGACGGCACCAACCTGCCGGCGGGGACCCATGCCTGGTATCTGCGGCACATGTACATGGAGAACCGCCTGGTCCAGCCGGACGGCATCGAGCTCGACGGGGTCAAGATCGACCTGCGCAAGATCTCCACGCCGAGCTACTTCATTTCGACTCGGGATGATCACATTGCCAAGTGGAACAGCACGTATTACGGGGCTCTGCTGCCCAAGGGGCCAGTCAAGTTCGTGCTGGGCGGCTCCGGCCATATCGCCGGGATCGTCAATCCGCCCAGCAAGAACAAGTACGGCTTCTGGACCAACGACGCGCTGCCGGAGACACCCGAGGAGTGGCTCGAGGGCGCCCAGCCCCATGAAGGTTCCTGGTGGCCCCACTGGCAAGCGTGGATCACCGAGAACGGGTATGTGGACACCGAGAAGCTGGTGCCGGCACGCCAGCCGGGTGATGGTGAACTCGACATCATCGAACCTGCCCCGGGGCGCTATGTGCGCATGACCATTCCCGAGGTGCTTGGCGAAGCCCCGGCTTCGCCGGAAGCCTGAAGCTATAAGCTTGAAGAGCGGCGCTCCGCGCCTGGAAGCTGGAAGAACACACAACCCCGCCGTTACGGCGGGGTTGTGTGGTTATGGGCTAGGCGTATGCTGCCTTCGAGCTTCGAGCTTCGAGCTTCGAGCTTCGAGCTTCGAGCTTCGAGCTTCG
>NZ_JAVLBC010000207.1:0-5417 GCF_031581305.1 Halomonas sp. | reverse complement strand
AATTCGCCTTCACCCTGGCCGGCGCCGTGGTGATCTCGGGCATCGTCGCCCTCACTCTGTCCCCCATGCTGTCGGGCAAGGTGCTCAAGCCCCATGGCAATCCGGGCCGGTTCGAGCAGGTGGTGGAGCGTACCTTCAATGGCCTATCACGCGGCTACAAGTCTGCGCTGGCTTCACTGATGCAGACCAAATCCGTCGTGGTGTTCTTTGCGGTGGTGGTGCTGGGCTCGATCTACTTCATGGTGATGATGAGCCAGAGTGAGCTGGCACCCACGGAAGATCAGGGCATCCTGTTCTACCAGGGCCTTGGGCCGCAGACATCAACGCTCCAGTATCTCATGGAGCATGGCGATGAAATCCAGGGCCGGATGGCGACGGTGCCGGGCTATGAAGAAGACTTCATGATCATCGGTATTACCAGCCCGAACGCGGTGTTCGGTGGTTTCAAGATGGCACCCTGGAGCGAACGGGAGGTGTCCCAGTTTGAGGTCCAGCCTCAACTGGACGCCGAGCTGAGCAAGGTGACCGGGTTGCAAACCGCCGTGTTCCCCCGTCCGTCGCTGCCGGGCTCGGCTGGCGGCCTGCCGTTCCAGTTCGTGATTTCCACGGGTAGTAGTTACGAGCAGTTGAACCAGGTGGCGGATGAGTTGCTGGGCAAGGCCATGGGCAGTGGCAACTTCATGTTCCTGCAGAAATCCATCAACTTCGACAAGCCGCTGACGCGGATCAAGGTGGATCGGGATCGCGTTGCCGACCTCGGCCTCTCCATGCAGGACATCGGCCAGACCCTGGCCAGCATGCTTGGCGGTGGCTACATCAACCGCTTCAACATGGAAGGCCGGTCCTATCAGGTGATTCCTCAGGTCGACCAGCAGTTCCGTCTGGACGAACAGAAGCTCAACGACTACCAGATCCGCGCCGACACGGGTGAACTGGTGCCCCTGGGCAGCGTTATACGCTTCACCCGCGACGTCGAGCCGTCCAACCGGACCCAGTTCAACCAGCAGAACGCCCTGACGCTGCAGGGTGTTGTCAAACCCGGCGTCGCCATGGGTACCGCCATGGATTATATGGAGCAAACGGCCACCGAGGTGTTCCCTCAAGGCTACAGCTATGACTACACCGGCCAGACCCGGCAGCAGGCGACTCAGGGTAACGCCTTGATGGTGACGTTCTTCCTGTCGCTGCTCGTCATCTACCTGGTGCTGGCGGCCCAGTTCGAAAGCTGGCGCGATCCGTTCATCATTCTGGTGTCAGTGCCCATGTCGGTGGCCGGTGCCATGGCGTTCATCGTGCTTGGCTTCGCCACCATGAACATCTACACCCAGGTGGGTCTGATCACGCTGATCGGGGTGGTCTCCAAGAACGGTATCCTGATTGTCGAGTTCGCCAACCAGTTGCAGAAGGACCGCGGACTGAACAAGGTTGATGCCGTGATTGAGGCGGCCGCCATCCGGCTGCGGCCGATCATCATGACCTCCCTGGCGTTGATCTTTGCCATGGTGCCGCTACTGATTGCCATTGGCCCGGGGGCGGAAAGCCGCTTTGCCATCGGCCTGACCATCAGTGCTGGTCTCGGCATCGGTACGCTGTTCACCATCTTTGTACTGCCGGCGTTCTATATTCT
This sequence comes from Halomonas sp., assembly GCF_031581305.1. Taxonomy (GTDB): domain Bacteria; phylum Pseudomonadota; class Gammaproteobacteria; order Pseudomonadales; family Halomonadaceae; genus Halomonas. The sequence goes on along the minus strand of NZ_JAVLBC010000207.1, from coordinate 3,790 downwards.
GCTGGGCCGTGAACACCAGCCATCAGAGGACAATGGGTAGCCGCAGACACTGGCTCGGGCAGTGATACGATATCGGCGATGACTTGCCCGAGCCTGAGGAGAGGTCACTACAGCAGCTGAATGGCGACCTCACTCGGCGGGTGGGGTTCGCATCAATGCCAGCTCGGTGTCCAGCAGCACCGTGCCGCGTTCGAGAATCGAGAACTGCTCGTGGTTGCGAAGCCAGTCGTGGAAGAGCCCGCCGAGCATCGCCTGCAGCAATTCGGCGGCCACGTCGGGGCTTAGCTCCGGGCGAAGCTGGCCCAGACGGGCCGCACAGGCGAAGTAATCGGCCAGGGCACCGCAGGCTTCCTCGGCCATCTCGTTCTGCATGGCCAGCGGGTCGATATCGCCGAAGACCTCGCAGTGATGGATAAGGATGGCATGCACGCGCCGGTAGCGGGGCTGCTCGAGACGCTCGAAGCCTTTCAGGCAGGCCAGTCGGATCGCCTCGAGGGGACGCTCGGTGACGCTGGGGTCGCCGATCTCCTCGATGAGTTCCTGGAAGGGCATGCGCACGCGCTGCAGCATGGCCTGGAAGAGGTCGGCCTTATTGCGGAAGTGCCAGTAGATGGCACCGCGGGTCATGTCGGCGTGGCGGGCGATCTGTTCCAGGGAGGTGCGGGCCACGCCCTTCTCGAGAAAGACCTCCTCGGCGGCGTCCAGCAAGGCTTCTCGGGTAGCGGCGGCCTCAGCCTTGGTGCGTCTGGCCATGAAAGCGGGCTCTCCAGCGTTCTGGTAATGGTCATAGTCTACCCGAGTCGTTCCACCTTTTACATACAACATTGTATGTATGATGACGTGCCATTCGCGCTAACCGGGCTCGTGTTCGGCGCGGTAGAGGCGTATAACGAATCCACGAAAAACACCGTTCTGTAATTCAAGGAGCGCGCCCATGGCCCGTGCCCCCTTTGACATCGCCGGTACCCGCGTCTCGCCAGGCTCGCGCATCCAGATCGATGTGCCGGTAGCGCGTCTCTATACCCATGCGCCGCTCTACATTCCGATCGAGGTGGTGCATGGCCGCCAGTCAGGGCCGGTGATGCTGGTCTGTGGCGGCATCCATGGCGACGAGATCAACGGCGTGGAGATCGTGCGCCGACTGCTGCGCTCGAAGCAGCTCCAGGGCCTGCGCGGCACCTTGATCGCCGTGCCGATCGTCAACGTGTTCGGCTTCGTGCAGCACAGCCGCTATTTGCCCGATCGCCGCGACCTCAACCGCTGCTTCCCGGGCAGCGAATCGGGCTCGCTGGGCGGCCGGATGGCGGCGCTGTTCCGCGAGCAGATCGTCGATCACGCCACCCACATCATCGACCTGCATACCGGCGCCATCCACCGCACCAACCTGCCGCAGATCCGCGCCCAGCTGACCCCGGGTGGCGAGACCGAGCGCATGGCCAACGCCTTCGGGGCGCCGGTGATCCTCAATGCCGAGCTGCGCGAGGGCAGTCTGCGCCATTACGCCCAGAATCGCGGCATCCCGGTGCTCACCTACGAGGCCGGCGAGGCACTGCGCTTCGATCAGTGGGCGATCACCCCGGGCGTGCGCGGCGTGCTGCGGGTGATGCGCCGGCTGGGCATGCTGACCGGCGAGCATCGCCGCCGGCCGGTGCCGGCCGCCGAGGTGGCCAACGGCTCGAGCTGGGCCCGGGCGCCCATCGACGGCATTCTGCGCCCCCAGGTGCGGCTCGGCGCGCGGGTGGCCAAGGACGAACTGCTGGGCCGCGTGGCGGACCCCTTCGGCAACGCCGAGGGGGAGGTGCGCTCCGTGGCCGATGGCATCGTGATCGGCATGAGCCGGTTGCCGCTGGCCAACGAGGGCGAGGCGCTCTTCAATATCGCCCGCTTCGATGCTATCGAGGAGGCCGAGAGTGCCATCGAGGACTTCCATTCCAGCCTGGAGCCTCCACCCGACGCGCTCTACTGAGCCTCGCCCGGACGCGGACGGCGCCGATTTCTCGGCGCCGTCCGCATGTCGGGAACCTCCGGCCTCAGGCTACGGCAGCGGCCTCGCGCTCGGGGACCAGGCCCAGGGCGTCATCGAAGACCGGCAGGCCCGCACCCTCGCGATGGGCGTGCTCGGAGAGATGGCGGCGGAACTTGCGCCCGCCCGGCTGGCCCTGGAAGAGCCCCAGCAGGTGGCGGGTAACGTGGTTGAGCTTCGCGCCCTCTGCCAGGCGGCCGGCAATATAGGGGCGCAGCGCGCGGGCCGCCGCATGGCGACTCTCGGCCGGTCCCGGCACGCCGTAGAGGGCTTGGTCGACGCCGGCCAGTAGCCAGGGGTTCTGGTAGGCCTCACGGCCGACCATCACGCTGTCCACGCGCTCGAGCTGCTCCCGGCAGGCGTCGAGCGTCTTCAGGCCGCCGTTGATGCCGATATGAAGCTCGGGATGGCTCGCCTTGAGCCGATGCACGCGACCGTAGTTGAGCGGCGGCACGTCACGGTTCTCCTTGGGGGAGAGTCCCTCGAGCCACGCCTTGCGCGCATGCACGATGAAGGTATCGCAGCCGGCGTCAGCCACGCTGGCAATGAAGCGCTCGAGATCGGCATCCTCGTCCTGGTCGTCGATGCCGATGCGGCACTTGACCGTGACCGGGATCGACACCGCCTCGTGCATGGCGCGCACGGCGGCGGCTACCTTTTCCGGGTGGCCCATCAGGCAGGCGCCGATCATGTTGTTCTGCACCCGGTCGCTGGGGCAGCCGACGTTGAGATTGACCTCGTCATAGCCCCACGCCTCGGCGATGGCTGCGCACTCGGCGAGTTCAACGGCGTCGCTGCCGCCCAGCTGCAGGGCGAGCGGGTGCTCGTCCGCCTCATGGCCCAGGAATCGGCTGCGCGGACTGCCGTGCAGGATGGCGCCGGTGGTCACCATCTCGGTATAGAGCAGGGCGCGCCGCGTCAGGGTCCGGGCGAAGGCGCGGTAGTCGCGGGTCGTCCAATCCATCATGGGGGCCACGGAGAAAGTTCTGTCCAGCGCTGGACGTGCGATGCCAGTATCCATGCGGGTTGTAGCTGTTGCCTTATCTGTCATAACTGTACATATTTACAGTGTTTGAGCCCTGTTTTTCGCCATGCGTTGGTACTTTTTTGGCACACGGGGCCTTGGCGATTTGGTACATCAGGAGGCTTCGCGTGGCGACAATCAGGAAGCGTAAGAGAAAGGACGGCAGTTTCTCATACCTGGCCCAGATCCGCATCGCGCGCCGTGGGCAACCAGACCACTCTGAGTCGCGGACGTTCCCCAGGAAGGCGATGGCCGAGGAGTGGGCGAAGCGTCGCGAGTTGGAGCTCAACGCGCCGGGCGGGATCCTGTCGGCGCAGTGGCGAGGGGTGACTCTCGATAACGCCATGGAGCGCTACCTGCACGAGTTCGCCCAAGATGCCGGCCGCTCCAAGCGGGCGACGATCGAGCAGCTGCAGCGCTTCCCCATTGCCCGGGTGCAGATCACGGCGCTGACCAGCCAGCAGATCATTGAGCACGGTGTGATGCGGCGGAATAGCGGGATCAAGCCGGCCACTATCAACCAGGACATCGTGTGGCTGGGCATCATCCTGAAAACGGCCGTGGCGGCCTGGAAGATGCCAGTGAACCTGAGCGAGTTTGAGGCGGCGAAGCTGCTGTTGCGCTCAAAGGGGCTGATCGGGAAGTCCAAGTCGCGTGACCGGCGGCCGACGGCGGGGGAGATCGAGCGGCTGCGGGCTTACTTCCAGCGCTCGCAGCGGATCCGCCCGAGCGCGGTCATCCCC
>NZ_JAVLBC010000206.1:0-5483 GCF_031581305.1 Halomonas sp. | reverse complement strand
GATGAACCCCGAAATCACCGGATGGCTCAGGAAGTTGGCCAGAAACCCCAGCCGCAGCAGCCCCATGGCCACCAGTATCAGGCCGGAGAGAGCGGCCAGCACCAGCGCCGCGCCCACGTATTCGGCACTGCCGGGCGCCGCGATCCCCGACAGCGCCGAGGCGGTCATCAGCGAGGCTACCGCCACCGGCCCGACCGCGAGGGTGGCGCTGGTGCCGAAGAGGGCATACAGCACCAGCGGCAGCATGCTGGCATAGAGCCCCACCTCAGGCGGCAGGCCAGCCAGCAGCGCATAGGCCAGCGCCTGGGGCACCAGCATCAGGGTGACGATGACGGCGGCCAGCAGGTCACTGGCCAGGATGTCGCGGCGATAGCCGCGCAACCAACCGATCAAGGGAATCCAGCGTGAAGGGATCATGAGCGTCTCGTTATCTCGGGTCCATCAGGCACCATCACGGCGTGCCGGGGCCGCCAGCCATTCACGCCCCTTGAGCATGCCGTTCCAGTAGAGCCAGGGCAGCTGCTTGGCCTTGAGCCACCAGGCGCGGCGTGTGGGCTGGGTGCCATCGTTGATCCAGCTCGGGAAGGTCGGTTGCAGCACCCCGCCGTAACCAAACTCGGCCAGCACAATACGCCCTTTCTCCACGGTCAGCGGGCAGGAGCCATAGCCCAGGTAGGCCGCCTTCAGCGGCTGATCCTTCAGCGAGGCCAGCAGATTCTCGGCCACCACCGGCGCCTGCTTGCGCACCGCCGCCGCGGTCTTGGCATTGCTCGTGCCGCTGGCATCGCCCAGACCGAAGATCGCCGGGTGGCGAGCGTGCTGCAGCGTCTCGGCATCGAGATCCAGCCAGCCGGCCTCGTTGCCCAGCCCCGACTCGGCGAGGAAGGCCGGCGCCTTCTGGGGCGGGACCACGTGCAGCATGTCGAAGGCGCGCTCCACCTCGCGCTCGCCTTGTTCATCGTTGACCGCAAAGCGAGCGGTGCGCGACGGCCCATGCACCGAAACCAGGCGCTCGCCGAACGCCTTCTCGATGCCGTATCGTTCGATGTAGCGCTCCAGCGCCGGCACATAGTCGGCCACGCCAAACAGTACCTGGCCGGCGTTGCAGAAACTGACGTCGATATGGTCCAGGCGACCCTGACGGCGCCAGTGGTCGCAGGAGAGATACATCGCCTTCTGCGGCGCACCGGCACACTTGATGGGCATCGGCGGCTGGGTGAACAGCGCCTTGCCCTGCTTGAGGGACTGCACCAGCTCCCAGGTGTAAGGGGCCAGATCGACGCGATAGTTGGAGGTCACACCATTCTCGCCCAGCGTCGCCTCCAGCCCGTCGATAGCGCCCCAGTCGAGGACCAGCCCGGGAGCCACCACCAGGCGCTGGTAGCCCAGGCAGGAGCCGTCGGCCAGCGAGACCGTGGCACGCTCCGGATCGATCGTCTCGGCCAGCGATGCGTACCAGGTCGCCTTGTCAGGCATGACATCGCGCATCGGCCGGCGAGTGATATCGGCGGAGAAGACACCGCCACCCACCAGGGTCCAGCCGGGTTGGTAGCTGTGCTGCTCGGCCGGGTCGACGATGGCGATATCCAGGTCGGCGCGGCGCTTGAGCAGGCTCGCGGTGACCGCGATGCCCGCGGCACCGCCGCCGATCACCACCACGTCGTGGCGGCGGGTTGTCCCTTCAGGGGTCGAATGTGGCATGGCGTGCTCCTGAGGCGATGTTGTCATTGTCGTGGAAAACGCCGGTCAGACCTTGAGCATCTCCCGGATGGGCTGAGGATCATGGCCGGCCTTGTGGGCCGCGGCGAGCAGACCGGGAATGTCGCAGCTCTGTTCCCGGCTGCGCGCCTGAGCCCAGAGGTGAACGGCCCGTTTGCCGCTGCGGCAGAAGGCCAGAATCGGCGTCGGCAGGTTCTCCAGTGCCTGGCCGAAGGCCTCGATATCGGCCTCGCTGTACTCGCCCGGGGCGACCGGGATACAGCGCCACTCGAGACCCAGCTCGGCGGCGCGCTGGCTCAGCGCCCGGTCATCGGGGTGGTCTTCCGCCTCGCCGGGGCGGCGATTGCAGATCACCGCGCGAAAGCCGCGGCGCGCCACGTCATCCAGGTCGTCCGGCGTGATGGCCTCGCAGATGGCGAAACCGGGTTCCAGTTCATGGATCTGCATCAGGGAAATATTCCTCTTTATGTCGACGCTGGCTCAGAACTTGTTGATGGGCACCTTGAGGTAGACCTGGCCGTTATCCTCGGCGGGCGGCATCTCGCCGGCGCGCATGTTGACCTGCACCGAGGGGATGATCAGCCGCGGCATGCCCAGGGTCGCGTCGCGCTCGGTGCGCATCTTGACGAACGCTTCCTCGCTGATGCCCTCGTGGACGTGGATATTGTGAGCACGCTGCTCGGCCACCGTGGTCTCGTGCTGATACGCCTCGCGCCCCGGCGCCTTGTAGTCGTGGCACAGGAAGAGGCGCGTCTCGGCGGGCAGCGCCAGCACCTTCTGGATGGAGCGATACAGCGCGCGGGCATCGCCGCCGGGGAAGTCACAGCGCGCGGTGCCGTAGTCGGGCATGAACAGGGTGTCGCCGACGAAGGCGGCATCGCCAATCACGTAGGTCAGGCAGGCCGGCGTGTGTCCCGGCGTATGCAGCACGCGCCCTTCCAGGTTGCCGATGGCAAAGGTGTCGCCCTCCTCGAAGAGGCGGTCGAACTGGCTACCGTCGCGGGCAAATTCGGTCCCCGCATTGAAGGCCTTGCCGAAGACATCCTGCACCACGGTGATATTGGCACCGATGCCGGTCTGGCCACCCAGCCTCTCGTGCAGATAAGGCGCTGCCGAGAGGTGGTCGGCGTGAACATGGGTCTCGAGGATCCACGCCACCTCCAGGCCGTTATCGCGCACGAAGGCAATGATCTCGTCGGCGGAGCGCACGTCGGTTCGCCCGGCGGCGTAATCGAAATCGAGCACCGAGTCGAGGATCACGCACGCCTTGCTGTCGGGATCCTGTACCACATAACTGAAGGTGTTGGTGGGCTCGTCGAAGAAATGGGTCACGATGGGATGAGACATGGAAAACGTCCTCCGTCTGTGTGCTGGCTTGCAGCGATGATCACAGCTTAAAGCAAACTTATGTTCTAAACATAGATTTTTTAAGAATAAAAAGACTGCGATAGATGCCGCTTCCAAGGATAGCGGGCTCGCGGGTCAGACCCCGGCGGTGGGGAATACCGCCCGCGAAGCGCTCCGTGATGGGCATGAGAACCCAGCCGGGGTCTGACCCTAGAGTGCCTCCACGGATTGCATCAGCCACCGACGTTTGCCCCAGCCTTACGCCCAGGCGGCGCCTTCGAGGGCGTCGAGGGGAATCTTCAGGTAGCGCTTGCCGTTGGCCTCGGGCGCCGGCAGCCGACCGCCGCGGGTGTTGATCTGCAGCGAGTGCAGAATCAACGTGGGCATCGGCAGCTCGCTGTCACGCTGGTTACGCATGGCCGCATAGTCATCCTCGGTGACGCCACCGGCCAGGTGCTTGTTGGTCTCGCGCTGCTCGCGCACCGTGCTCTCCCACTGGGGCTCACGGCCGCCCGGCATGTAGTCGTGGCCGGTAAACAGGCGCGTCTCGTCGGGCAGTGCCAGGATGTCCTGAATGGACTGCCAGAGCTGATGGGCATCGCCGCCGGGGAAGTCGGCCCGCGCGGTACCGAAGTCCGGCTGGAAGATGGTGTCGTGGATGAAGGCCGCGTCACCGATCACGTAGGTGATGGAGGCCAGGGTATGGCCCGGCGAGAACATCACGCGCGCGTCCAGTTCGCCGATGCGGAAGGTATCCCCTTCGGCGAACAGCCGATCCCACTGGGAGCCGTCGGCAGCAAAGTCCGGCCAGTGGTAGATCCCCTTCCACAGGGTCTGGACATCCACCACCTTGTCGCCGATGGCGGTGGGGGCCCCGGTCTTCTCGCGCAGGTATTGTGCCGCGGAGAAGTGGTCGGCGTGGGGATGCGTATCCAGCACCCATTCCACCTCGAGCCCCTGCTCCTGCACATAGGCGAGCAGCTCGTCGGCGTGGTGAGTGGCGGTCGCGCCGGATTTCTCGTCGAAGTCATGGACCGGGTCGATGATCGCACACTTCCTGGTCGCCGGATCGCTGACCACGTACTGCACGGAGAAGGTGCGCGGATCGAAGAAGCCGGCCACGTCGGGCTTGCCGGCACCGCTGCTGCGAGAGAGTTCAAAGGTCTTCATGTTGGCCTCCTGACGTTGGAAAACGTGGTACATGGCCAGGGGCCCCGGCGAGTGCCGGGGCCTGGAGTGTCGGACTTACAGGTCCTTCTTGCAGAAGTACCAGTCGACATAGTCGTAGCCCTGGTCCTTGCGCGCCTCGGCTTCGGCATCGGTGGCGGGCGGCGGCACGATGACCTTCTCGCCCGGCTGCCAGTTCTCGGGCGTGGCCACGCCGTGGGCATCGCTGGTCTGCAGGGCCTTGACCAGGCGCAGGATCTCGTCGACGGAGCGGCCATTGGACATCGGGTAGTAGACCATGGCGCGCAGAATGCCTTCCGGGTCGATCACGAAGGTGGCACGCACGGCGGCGGTGTCACTGGCACCCGGCTGAATCATGCCGTAGGCGTTGGCCACCTGCATGCTCAGATCGGCGATGATCGGGAAGGGAATCTCGATGCCGAAATTCTCCTTGATGCTGCGCGTCCAGGCGATATGGGCGTGCACGCTGTCGATGGAGAGCCCCAGCAGTTCGGTATCCAGCGCCTTGAACTGGTCGGCACGGGTCGCGAAGGCCGAAAATTCGGTGGTGCATACCGGTGTGAAGTCGGCCGGGTGAGCGAAAAGCACCAGCCACCTGCCCTTGTAGTCGGCCAGGGACTTCTCGCCGTGGGTGGTCTTGGCGGTGAAGTCGGGCGCCGGGCGATTGAGCTGGGGCATGGTGGGCTGTTGAGCTTGAGGTTCCATGATCGTTCTCCTGTTGGGGTAAGGGTGAGAAGACCTCACCGCGTCTACTGTTATAACTTTAGGTCCGAATAACATATGTGACCAATTGAGCCACTCGATGGTGCCGATAGCGACGGCGAGATCGCTTCGCCTCACAAAAAAATGGGTCTTCGCAATTCGGCGTGAAAACGGTGGGAATTTCGCGTAGGCCGGATAAGCCGAAGGCGCATCCGGCGTGACGATGGCGCCCTCTCCACGCCCGGTGCGCTGGCGCTTACCGGGCCTACGGAGGTTGGGTGGCCAGCCGATGTCGTGCGGTCAACTATCACGCCAGTCTGTGAAGAACCAAGAAAAGAGCGCCCGACTCACCGGGTGAGTCGGGCGCTTCGGGGTAGCCGAGGTTCGACGCATCGACGGTTCGACGCATCGGCAAGCCGCAGGCTACTTCTTCGTCTTGCAGGTACTGATACCGAACAGGCTGTAGGCCGGACAGAAATTGAACAGGCCGGTCGCCAGCGGCAACACGCCGATCCAGCCCCAGACGC
>NZ_JAVLBC010000205.1:0-5488 GCF_031581305.1 Halomonas sp. | reverse complement strand
ATGGCGGCTCCTGGCTGGTTACAAGATCACGATCTGACGTCCGTGATGGCGGCGATCGAGGCCGACTGGCCCACGGGAATGCGGCCCTGTCACCCGGCAGTCACCGCTCGCGCCACATGGGCGCTGGAGGACATGTTGGCCTTTGTTCTGCCCGAGGGGTTCGAGACGGGGCGAAGCCGTTCTTCCTTCTGGATCAGGACGACATCTGGCCCCTATGCCTCCCTCGGCGTCGGTACGGGGCCCGACGCCTTTCCTTCCGACTTTCAATTGGTAGAGGCTAACAGTCTGGGCAACGGCTTTATCGCCGCACCCGAGGCGCGGCGGGTCACCCTCATGGGCGAGCCCGCCACCCTCTTTGTGGGGCGCAGCCAGGCAGGTAAGGGCAGCCGCGTGCAGCACGTTGCGCTGCTCGATCGTTGCCTGCCGGACGGGTCGCCGGTGGTCGTTACGTTGCGTGCCGACGACGCCTGGCTGAGCGCCAACGGCGGGTTCGAGGCCTTGTTGAACCGTGCATGGCTCTTCCTGCCCGAGGGCGCGCGAGCCTGTGATCCGGCCCTGTTGCAGACCGCCGTTGAGGTGTCCGAGGCGGATGCGGTAGAGGGTATCGAACCGGCAGAGGGTGGCGCCCCTACCGCGCGTGGCAAGACGGCTGCGGCGGGCTCGGCCCCGTCGGCGCCTGGCGGCGAGGGCCCTGGTGGCCTTGCCGGAGAAGTCTTCCCGGTTCTCGACGGCGACATGTCCCACTGGTCCGTGTCGGCGGCCGAGTTCGAGGCGAGTGCGGCCGAGATCACCGCGAAACCCGGTGGTGATGGACTCACCAGCTATTACGTCGCGCCCGCCCTGGCCAGGGGGGATTGGTCTCATGTCCGGGCGCTTCTTCTGGATAAAAAGAGCCACGGTGGCAGTTACTATGCGGAGGGGCATGGATCCGAGGGCGATATCGTGCTGGAGGGGCCCGCTGGCCGGGCAACCTATGCCTTGCCCCAGCATCATTCGGGCGAGTGGCGCCATTTCGAGATACCGCTGAATGAGCCTGGATGGCGCCTTTCTCAAGGCGCCGAAAGCCTGGCGGATGTGCTGCGTTCGGTGACCGCCTTGCGCATCCGCGCCGAATACGGGGCCGGCACGGATGTCTCGGGACTGCGCAACGTGAGCCTGGTTGTCAGCAACCAGGAGTCGCCGCTAGAGACCGCCGAGCAGCTTCGTGCAGCGGGCCTGCAGTCCATGCTCGACGGGGACTATGAGACGGCGCTCGACCGGCTCGAGCGCAGCCTGGCGCTGAAGCACGATGAGGCACTGGCTGGGCGTGTCGAACGGCTGCGGCTGTTCCTGGAAGTCAGGCCCGATTCGGCCCCGACGAACCAGGCGCGAGGAGAGTGAGCTCTCTTGCCCCGAGTCGCCGTTTATGGATACCGAGCCCGGTGTCGCGACCGTTGACGGACCGGATCCGGGCAGGCTCAGGGATTCCTGTTTACGCTACAGACGAAAGATGATGAGTTGTTTTATAAGCTGTTCATGTATATTGAGCGCACGAGCCAAAGCACGCTTTGCTGGACGATCTGGCTGGTGCCATCCTATATCGACCGCTTGACCTCGAGGACCTTCAGCGATGCCGATTTCAATGCGATCTCCTGTTCCGGGAAGCCTGGCCTGTGCCGGTCTTTATGCCTTGATGCTTGCCCTGCCGGCTCATGCCGAGTTGTCGGAACTCGAGGGCGCGGTCGGCCATGAAGAGGAAGCCAGCTCTCTCTGGGACCTGGAAGGGGCGCAGGGGCATGCGGGAACGGGGCCAGAGGCGGGCTCCGCCGATGATGGCATCGACTGTCAGGTAGAGGGTCCCTGTATCGAGAAGGCCACCGGTCTGGCGCTGCGCGTACTGCCGAGACCGTTTTCCCACCTCTACGGCGAGGCACAGGAAGAGGCGGACGCCATCGTGCAGGGCAATGTCCCGGCCTTCCGTCCGCTGTATGTCTTCGAGCGCAGTGACGTTGATCCAGCACAGCCGGACTCGCCTCAGGGCTGGTATCGGGTGGGGTCAACGGTGGAGACCCCCGAGGGCTGGATGCGTGCCGAGGACGTGTTCGAGTGGCGCCAGGCCCTGCTGGTCTCCTATACGCATCCCGGTGATGACATCGAGGGGCGCAATCCGGTGCTGATGTTCCGGCGGCTGTCGGACCTGGATGCGCTGGTGGATGACCCGAATCGGGCCGAGAAGGCGCGTGCGCTCTATGAGCAACTCGAGGCGGGCGAGGCCCCGGATTCGCTGATCAGCATGGAGCCGAAGCGCTTCGTGGACATCACCGACCAGTTCTACATGCTGCCGATCCTCGACTGGGAGCAGACCCGTATCCAGGGCGATGACGTGCGCCTGCTGCAGCTGGCAGCCGCGGTGCCCAATGCGCGCGGCGCCGATACCCTGGAAAACCCCGAATACGCCAAGCAGTCGCTGGTCGGGCGTCAGGCCGGTGGGAGCCTGGAGGCGCTCAAGGTCGACCTGGTGTTCGTGCTCGATACCACCCGCAGCATGCAGCCCTTCATCGACATGACCCGCGACGCCGTGGCGTCGCTGACCCGCAGTTTCGACGAGGACACCGGGGCGCGCTTCCGCTTCGGGCTGGTGACCTATCGGGACAGCACCGAGGCGATTCCGGAGCTCGACTATGTGTCGCGCCATCACACCCAGGAGCTGGTCGACGGGCAGACCATGGTGACGCTCCTGGAGGATTCCGCGCGAGCTACCGAAGTGGGCAGCCTGGACTATCCCGAGGAAGTCTACGCCGGGGTAGACGAAGCACTGCGTTCGGCCTGGCGAGAGGAGGCGCTGCGCTTCATGATCCTGATCGGTGATGCCAGTGCGCACCCGCCCGGGCACCCGCAGAGCATGACCGGAAAGACGGCACAGGATCTGCGTCGTGAGCTGGATGATGCCCAGGTGCATCTGCTCGCCATTCATCTGCAGGACCCCCGCGCCGAGGCTGACCATCCCGTTGCCGACGAGCAGTTCCGCGCCCTGTCACGCATCCGGGGCTCGAAAGAGGCCGCCATCGAGCCGGTGGATGCCTTCGATCAGGAGGCCTATCAGATGCTGGTGGATAGTGTGACCGACGATATTCGCCAACTGCTGGTCGAGACCGTTGGCGAGCCCTCCGGGTCCACCGACACGGCAACGGCCCAGGAGGCGCCAGACGACACCCTCGAGTCGGTCTCGGCGCTCTGGAATGCCGCCCTGGTAGAGTATGTGGGCAAGCAGGCAAGGCCGCCCAAGGATGTGGTTGCCTGGGCCATGGATCGGGATTTGGTGAATCCGGCGGACCGTGCCCTGGAGGTTCGTGTTCTGGTCAACCGTGAGCAGCTGAACACGCTGGCGCAGTCGCTGGAAATGGTGGTTCAGGGGCTGATGCGGGCCGATATCACCCAGGGCGAGTTCTTCGAGGCCCTCCAGGGCGTGGCCGGTCAGACGATGAAAAGCCCGGATGAGATCGGCCAGGGGGCCACCCTTGCCGAGACCGGCCTGCTGCCGGCCTTCGTGCAGTCGCTTCCCTACCGCAGCGATATCCTGGCGCTCAACGACGAGATGTTCGCCAGCATGACCGCCCAGCAGCGGGCCGACCTGGAGTACAGCGTGCTGGCCAAGCTGGAGCAGTATCGTGCGATCAACGAACAGGTCGATGCCTGGTTCGCCCTGAACGAGGATGACCGGGAAAGTGCCCGCGTCTACCCGCTGCACATCGACTACCTGCCGTAACGCTTCATGTATCGACTCGAGGATGTATGCAAGCACCGGGCCCAGGGCGGCAGTGCCTTCGAGCTGCAGGTACCGTCGCTGGAGGTTCATCCGGGTGAAATGATCGCCCTGGTCGGTGAAAGCGGCTGCGGCAAGAGCACCCTGCTGGATCTGCTGGCCCTGGTGCTGAGGCCCTCCTCTAGCCGCGTGTTCCGGTTCACGGATCCGAACAGTGGTGAGGTGGTCGACGCGGCGGCGCTCTGGGCGGGCGGGCACGAGGACGCGCTGGCACGCCTGCGTCGCGCTCACATGGGGTATGTGTTGCAGACGGGAGGGCTGCTGCCTTTTCTGGATGTTCGCCGCAACATCGAGCTCTCCTCGCGCGTCAGCGGCCGTGAGTCGGTGGCGGTGCCCGAGCTCGCCGCTCAGCTGGGCATCGGCAACTGCCTGGACCGAATGCCCGCGGCGCTTTCCATCGGCCAGCGGCAGCGGGTGGCTATTGCCCGGGCGGTGGCCCATGGCCCGGCCCTGGTGCTTGCCGACGAGCCGACGGCCGCCGTCGACAAGGGGCGTGCGGCGCAGATCATGGAACGGCTCGCCATGCTCGCCCGGCAGCAGGGTACCGCGGTGGTCGTGGTGACCCACGACCGCCCGGTGGTCGAGCCGCTGATGGATCGGGGCTACGGTTTTTCGGTGTCGGCCGTCAGCGATGAACTGACGGTCTCGGTCTGCAGGCCGCTGGATCGGCGGGAGGCGGCGTCATGACCCGGCAAGGAAGCGCCCTGGCGATGCTGGTACCCCGCCTGGCGGCGGCCCAGTTACGCAGCGACTGGATCCTGACCCTGTGCCTGGTGATTGCGCTGGCGGCCGTCATCGCCCCGCTTCTGGTGCTGATGGGGCTCAAGCAAGGCACTATCGAGACGCTTCGCGAACGACTGGTCGAGGATCCGGTGTTCCGGGAGATTCGGCCGGCCCAGACCCGTGAGTATGCCCCGGAGTGGTTTGATGCCCTGGCTCGTCGACCGGGCGTGGAGTTTCTCACGCCCACGATCCTTCCGCTCTCCTCGGTGTTGCAGGTGCTGCCGCACGCGGACGGGAGAGCGATGGTTCATGATCTCGTGCCCACCGGGCCGGGGGATCCGCTGCTTCTCGAGAACGGTGCCGTGATTCCCGGCGACGGTGAAGTGGTCCTGTCTGCCGATGCTGCCCGCCAATTGAATGTCACTCAGGGACAAGCGCTTACGGTACGAGTGACACGCGCCCGTGGCGGCGTCAGCGAGGTGGTCGAGGATGAACTCGAGGTCGTGTCCGTGCTGGGCCCTCGGGCGGGGCAGCTGGCGCGTCTGTACGCCCCGCTGGACTATGTGCTGGATGTCGAGGCCTATAAAGAAGGCTTTGCCGCGCCACAACGCGGCTGGCCCGGCAGCACGCCCGAGCCCTACCTGAGCTATGATGGGGCACTGCTCCTTGTCGAGCGTCCGCTGTCGCCGATCGAGCGGACAGGGCTGGTGATCAACACCGGGATCGCGCACCTCACCGATGCCTCGGCCGCTCGGGTCGAGGCGGTGATCGGTCAGTCATTGCCGGCCGACCTGATCGCGTATCGGCTGTCCACGCCGGGCACGACGCTCAGGCCGTCACAGTTACGCGCGCTCGATCAGAAACTGCGCGGGCGCAAGCGAGTACTGCTGCCCTTCGTGTCCGACCTGGAGCTGAAGGGGGCCGACGGTCGGCCACTGGCGCTGCTGGGGCGGTCGCTGTCGG
>NZ_JAVLBC010000204.1:0-5519 GCF_031581305.1 Halomonas sp. | reverse complement strand
CCAGCCACCGCGAGCACCGCCGAGACCTCCTCGGCCAGCTGTCCGGTGCCGCTGGCCTTGATGTCACCATGGAAATCGAGCACCCAGACCGTTGGAGACACCTCACCGTCACCCTTGCGACCGCGACGGTCATGCTCCTTGTCATCGCGCCGGAAGGCCTTGGCCAGCCGCTTGCGTGCCCCCGGCTGGCTGGCTGCCAGCTGCATCCGCCGACGGCGGTAGCGGCGCGTGCCGTTAAGCTCCTCGAGCCGCAGCCGTGTGCGCTCTCCAGCTTCGCCCCTGACCCGCAGGATCAGGGCCACTACCAGGCCACCGACCAACACAAGGGTCAACAGTTGCGCCACGAACATCCCGAATTCCGTCAGCCACTCGCTCACTGCCTTTTCCTCTCGTCTCGCTGTCCTGACATCCTGCCCGGGGCTTTCCCGCCGGCACAAGGGCGCTTGATTAAAACGAACGTTTCAAATACGCTCTGGCACAGAATACCTCTCTGCGACCAAGGATCCCCATGTCAGACACCACCATCGACAAGCTGCAGCGTCGCTTCGATGCCGAGGCTGCCAGCGGTATGCACGAAATCTTCCAGTTCCACTTCACTGACGCCGGCGACCATTATCTGGTCGTGGATGACGGTACATTGGACGTCCACGAGGGCGAGCATGGCGATCCCTCGGTCAGCCTGAGCATGAGCAGCGAGACCTTCAAGGGGGTAATGAACGGCGAGATCAACGGCATGACCGCCTTCATGACCGGCAAGCTGAAGGCTACCGGCAATGTCATGCTGGCGACACAACTGAACAGCCTTTTCCCCGACCACTGAGATCCGGCTGACCGGCCCGCCGCGGGTCGCGTCAGTCCGCTATCCCCGAGGCCCGACCTCCCCGAGGTGGGTCTCGATCAGCGCCCGGGAGATCGAGTAGAGCGGCGGCAACTGAGGCAGGCGTCGCGGGCTGAACCAGGCGGCATCGGCGATCTCGACACCGTCGATGCGGATGCGCCGACTGGCCGCCTCGGCGAAAAACCCCAGCATCAGCGAATGGGGGAAGGGCCAGGCCTGACTCTTATAGTAGCTGACGCGTCCCACGCTGAGCCCTACCTCCTCGTAGATCTCGCGACGGACGGCCTCCTCGGCCGACTCGCCAGGCTCGATGAAGCCGGCCAGGGTCGAGTAGCGCCCCGGGGGGAAACGCGGGCTGCGGGCCAGCAGCAGCGACTCGCCATGGGTGACCAGCGTAATGATGCAGGGCGAAATGCGCGGATAGTTACGATGACCGCAGGCCCCGCAGTGCATGGCGAATTCAGCGTCCAGACGCCTCGCCGGCGCACCGCAGCGACCGCAGAACCGGTGGTTGTCGAGCCAGGCCGCCACCTGCAGGGCCGTGGAGACCAGCGGAAACCAGGATTCCGGCAGGCGGGCCAACCAGGTTCGAGCGTCGAGCCAGTCGTCCCCCGGCTGCGCCTCCAGAGAGAGCGCCACCGGTTCTTCCTGCCACCAGCACAGCGGTTGCATCCGATCATGCCAGGGCTGGAAGGCTTGCAGCGGGCCCTTATTGACCCCCGGAGCAATGCGCCCCCGGGCCAGGCGAATGACCCGCCCGGCCGTCTCCTCGCTGGGCAGCTCCCGACGCAGCATCAACGTGATGCCTCACCGCCGGGCAGATCGGGATACGCATCCCAGCGGCACTCGCCGGCCGCGTCGCGGATGCGTTCCAGCTTGGCCCGATGAGCCACCAGCTCTCCCTCGTCGGGCGGTACGACACGAAGCTGCCCCGGAGAGAGAGACAACCGGTGGATGGCCAGCCCTGTCTGCTGACCGTCACGCCCTTCTGAGGATGCTGAAGCATCCAGAGAGAGCCTGGTCTGCCCCCCGGTCATGGCCAGGTAGACGTCGGCGAGGATCTCGGCGTCGAGCAGGGCGCCGTGGAGGACACGATGCCCGTTCTCGATCTCGTAGCGCTTGCACAGGGCATCCAGGCTATTGCGCTGACCGGGGTGCTTGTCGCGTGCCAGGGTCAGGGTATCGAGGATGCGGCAGTGCTCGGCCACCGGGCCGAGCCGTGGCTCGCCACGCCGGACGTTGAGCCTCTCGAGCTCGTGGTCGATGAAGCCCACGTCGAAGGGGGCGTTATGGATCACCAGCTCGGCCCCCTCGATGAAGGCCCAGAAGGCATCGGCGATCTCGGCGAAGACCGGCTCTTCGGCTACCCGCTCGTTGGTGATGCCGTGCACGCCCACGGCCTCGGCCTCGATGTCCCGCTCGGGATTGATGTACTGATGATAACGGTTGCCGGTGAGGCGGCGGTTGACCATCTCCACCGCCCCGATCTCGATCAGGCGATGACCGTCACGGGGGTCGATGCCGGTGGTCTCGGTATCCAGGATGATCTGACGCATGACTGTCTCTCGTCGGCTCGCAGGGGAAAGGCGCGGCGTCAGGTGCGGGCCCAGTGCTCGTCGATGGCCTCGTTGGCCAGCTCGTCGGCCCGCTCGTTGCCGGGATGGCCACTGTGCCCCTTGACCCAGTGCCACTCGATCGCGTGGCTCTGGGTCTCCTCGTGGAGTTCGCGCCACAGCTTGGCGTTCTTGACCGGCTGGCGGGAAGCGGTCTTCCAGTCGCGCCTGATCCAGTTGTGGATCCACTCGGTGATACCCTTGCGCAGGTACTCGGAGTCGGTCCACAGTGCCACCCGGCAGGGGCGCTTGAGCTCGCGCAGTGCCATGATCGCCGCCATCAACTCCATGCGGTTGTTGGTGGTCACCGCCTCGAACCCCTTGAGCGCCTTTTCGTGATGGCCGCTGACCAGCAGCGCCCCCCATCCCCCGGGGCCGGGATTGCCGCGACAGGCGCCATCGGTATAGATGGTCACTGTCTGCGGAGACTCGGCGTGCTGTCTGTCAGTCACCCTTGCGGTTCCTTTCCGGTTGTGGCCCGACACGCGTGACGCTGCCCAGCGCCGGCCCGGCCAGGGGACGAGCCAGCTCGAAGCGCGAACGCTGCGACTGGGCGAGCTGCGCCCGGCGGCGGGCATGAATCATGTAGCTGTCGCCCAACGGCAGGTTGTGGCGCCGCCCAAGGGTCTCCAGCATGGTATTGTGCGGCAGGCTGCCGGGCAGATGGAAACCGCAATAGTCTACCCGCTCGATCTCGAAGTCGACAAACGCCAGCCAGTCGCCAAGCCGTCCGGGAGAGCGCCAGTGGCCATGCCAGGGCATGCGACGTCGCTTGCCCGGCCAGGCGCGCGACAGCCCGCCGACGCTCAACGGACACCAGCCGAAGATCATCAGCCGGCCATTGTCGGCAGTGACACGCGCCGCCTCCTGCAGCATGTGATGCGGCTCTGTCACCACCTCCAGCAGGTGATGGACCACCACCAGGCTCAGGCTGTCATCGGGGAGGGGCAAAGCATCCGGCGGGCACACCAGGGTCGAGTCGTGCTCGGCCATCTCACGGTTGGGTGACCAGACCAGGGCATGGCGGATCGGGCAGATGTCGCTGAGCATGGGTGCCATGCCCAGCTCCAGGCTGTGTCGCCCGACGAGGCGTTCGCAGACCGGCCCCAGGCAGGCGCGCTCGGCCCGCCACAACGCCTGACCCGCCGGCGACGCCCAGTAACGTCGTCCCTCCCTGACCAGCCGCGCCAGGGCGTGGGGATCCCGCGAATTTGACATAGTGCCGTTTTCCCTCCACAGTGCCGGGTTTTGTAAACCATATCGCAACGAATCGCGGCAGCGTCCGGCAACGCCACCGTCAAGGACCCCGAGCCCATGTTGAGCGTGACACCGATACCCGCCTTTAGCGACAACTATATCTGGCTGCTGCGCCAGGACACGAGCCCGGCAGTCTGCGTGGTGGATCCCGGCGATGCAACGCCGGTGATCGAGTGGCTGGAGCGCGAGGGGCTGGAGCTGGGCACCGTGCTGATCACCCATCATCATCACGATCATACCGGCGGCCTGGCGGAACTGAGCAAGCGTTACTCGCCGCGGGTGATCGGTCCGGACAACCCCGAGATTGAAGGCATCGACGAGCGGGTCGGCGACGGCGACGAAGTGCGAGTGATGGGCCGACTCTTCGAAGTCCTCGCCCTGCCCGGCCACACGCTGGATCATATCGGCTTCTTTACGCCAGGTATCCCTCCGCTGCTGTTCTGCGGCGATGTGCTTTTCAGTGCCGGCTGTGGTCGGCTCTTCGAGGGCACCCCGGCACAGATGCATGAATCGCTGTCGCGCCTCGCGCCCCTGCCCGAGGACACCCTGGTGTTCGCCGCCCACGAGTACACCCTGGCCAACCTGGCGTTCGCTCGCGCCGCCGACCCGGACAATGCCGATGTCGAGGCTGCCGAGGCGGAGTGCCAGCGAGCCCGTGAGCTCGACCGCCCCACCCTGCCCACCACGCTGGGTCGGGAACGCCGCATCAATCCCTTCCTGCGCTGTGCGGCGGCCGGCGTCCGCCAGGCCGCCGCGGCGCATGGGGATACCGACAGCGACCTGGCGACCTTCACCACGCTGCGCGCCTGGAAGGATGTCTTCTGAAATCGCCGTTGTTGGATGACATACGGCCTGCCCGTGGTGGCAGGCCCCTGCATGACCAGGAGATCGCCTCTCGATGACCTACCATACGACACGTCGACGGATCCTGGGCTTCACCAGCTGTCTCGCGCTGATGGGTTCGCTGCTGGCCGCCACCGGCAACAGCCAGGCCTCACCGATACCCCAGGGGGCCTTCAAGGACGATTCGGCAAGCCACTCTGCTTCGCTGCCCTCGAACGGGGCTTTCTGGGATGCCTTGGCCCTCGAGCCCCAAGACGCCTGGTCGCGCCTTGCCGCGGCCTTCCAGTGGCAGGAGGACGTCGACCAGCCCCGCGTCCAGAAGTGGATCGACCACTATCGCCAGAGTCCCCACAACATCGTCGAGATCACCGAGCGCGCCAAACCCTGGCTCGCCTGGATCACCGAACGCGTGGAGGAGCGCGAGCTGCCCGGCGAGGTCGCCCTGATCCCCTTCATCGAGAGCTCCTTCGACCCTACCGCCCGCAGCCATCGCGGCGCGGCCGGCCTCTGGCAGTTCATGCCCGGCACCGGCCATGCCCTGGGGCTGCGCCGCGGCGGCGGCTACGATGGTCGCCTGGATGTGGCGCGCTCCACCCATGCTGCCCTGGACTACATCGAGATGCAGGCCGAGCAGTGGTACGAGGGCGACATCGAGCTCTCCCTGGCGGCCTACAATGCCGGCGCCGGCACCGTGAACCGTGCCCGCAGCGCCGCACTCTCCCGAGGTCGGTCCGGCACCTACTGGGACCTCAAGCTGCCGCGGGAGACCATGGCCTACGTCCCGAAACTGGTCGCTATCTCGGCGATCATTGCCGAACCGGAACGCTACCAGGTCGAGTTGCCGCGCATCGAGGCCGCGCCAGCCGTCGCCGAGGTGCCGGTGATCCGTCCCATGGACCTCGGAGAGGCAGCTCGCCTGGCAGGGGTTTCCCCGGCGGCCCTGGCCGACCTCAACCCGGGACTGCTCG
>NZ_JAVLBC010000203.1:0-5565 GCF_031581305.1 Halomonas sp. | reverse complement strand
CACTAGCCCGTCCCGCAGCACTCCTTGACCTTGCGGCCGCTGCCGCAGGGGCAGACATCGTTACGACCGAGCTTGAGCCGAGTAACGCCAGGATGGCCGTCCAGATAGACCCAGTTGCCTGCCTCCCGACGGAAGCGCGAGCGCTCCTCCAGCACCGCCCAGCGACGCCCCTCCCGACACGTCGCACGGAAGTGCACGAAGCCTTCATCGCCCTCCTCGCCGCTGTCGCAAATCTCCAGGCGCACCCAGCGCGTTGACGCGTCAGGCACCAGGGACGTCGGGCGGGTATCGGGGTGCCAACTCGCCAGCAGGTAGTCGGTAAGGCCGAGGATGAAGGCGCTGTAGCGCGAGCGCATCAGTGCCTCGGGGGTAGGGGCCGGTTCGCCCCCATGGCAGGGCGCGCAGCAGGCGTGATAGGTGAGACCGCTGCCGCAGGGGCAGCCATCAGAGAGCAACAGCATGGAAAAACCTGTACGTAAAATTCTGGATAGATAGCACTTTGTATTGCTTTCTGCTCGCCAGGCCATGAGGGAATCTACCATGGAACGCCTGCCTGCCACCGCCATACCCGCCACCTTGACCGCCGAGAGGCTACGCCGCTGGCTTTCCCCAGAGCAGTTGCCGCTGGTGGAGATCCAGTCGCTGGACAAAGGTTACGACATCGTCCAGCGCCATCATCGTGACGGCATCACACCATTAGTGGCCGAGCGTGGCCTTCATGACCCGTTGACGCCGGCGGCTTGGGAAAAACCCTTGCACTGAATCACTGCAGTGCAACATGCTTTATGTTACATCTTGGGTTCTTGCTCCCGGCAGGAGAAACAGCATGACCGATCGCCCTCAGAACGGGTCCGTCGACTGGCACGCCCTTTCGACCGAGGAGGCGCTAGAGCGTCTCGAGAGTCGCGCCGAAGGACTCAGCAGCCCGGAGGCCGAGCGTCGGCTTGCCGAGCATGGTCCCAACCAGCTCAAGCAGGCCGAGGCGCGGCCCTGGTGGAAGCGTCTGGCAGATCAGTTCAATAACATCCTGATGCTGATCCTCATCGTTGCCGCGGCGGCAAGCCAGCTTCTCGGTCACAGCCTGGATGCCGCCGTCATTCTCGCGGTAGTGGTGATCATCGCATTGATCGGCTTCTTTCAGGAGGGCAAGGCCGAGCGGGCGCTGGACAGCATACGCAACATGCTCTCGCCGAAGGCCACAGTGCTGCGCGACGGCAAACGGTCCACCCTGGATGCCAAGGAGCTTGTCCCAGGCGACATCGTGCTGATCGAGAGCGGGGCACGGGTACCCGCCGACCTGCGCCTGCTCAAGAGCCAGCGCCTGCGCAACCAGGAGGCGCCTCTCACCGGCGAATCCGAACCCGTTGCCAAGTCAAGCGAAGCCGTGGACGAAGACGTCGCCCTGGCCGAGCGCAGCGCCATGGCCTATGCCGGCACCCTAGTGGTCCAGGGCAACGCTCGGGGTCTAGTGGTCGAAACTGGTAGCCACACCCAGATCGGCCGCATCTCCAAGATGCTGCAGGACGTTGAAGAGTTGAAGACCCCGCTTCTCACCCAGCTGGACCGTGCCGGCAATGTGCTAGCCATCTTCATCGTCGGCGTTGCTGCCTTCTCCGCGGTTTTCGGCATCTTCGTGCACGGCAAGGCCGCCACTGAAATGTTCATGGCGGCCGTGGCCCTGGCCGTGGCCGCCATTCCGCAGGGCCTCCCGGCCATCGTCACCATCGGGCTTGCCATCGGTGTCCAGGCCATGGCTCACCGCAACGCCATCATCCGCCGCCTGCCGGCTGTCGAGACCCTCGGCTCCATCTCTACCATCTTCTCGGACAAGACCGGCACCCTGACCCGCAACGAGATGACCGTCCAGGCGATCTGGCTGCCCAAGGGCGAGGTGCACATCAAGGGCATCGGCTTCGCCCCGGAGGGCAGCTTCCACTACGTCAGCAACGGCGAGCCCGAAGAGGCGGCACTCGACCTGGACGACGACCACGCCCTGCGTCACTTCCTGAAGGTGGGCGTCATGTGCAACGACGCCGAGCTCACCGAGAAAGAGGGCCACTGGAAAATCCACGGCGATCCCACGGAGGGCGCTCTGGTCGTGGCCGCCGCCAAGGCCGGTCTGGAGGCCAGTGAGCTGCGCGGTAACCACGACCGCCATGACGCCATCCCCTTCGAATCCGAACGCAAGTACATGGCCACCCTCCACAAGGAAGACGGCAAGCAACTACTGCTGGTCAAGGGTGCCCCGGACCGCTTGCTGGAGATGTGCCATCGCGTCCGCGATGAGAGTGAAGACATCGAACTGGACCTGGCCCTGTGGGAGGAGCGCATACATGACCTCTCCTCCCGGGGCCTGCGGGTGCTGGCGCTGGCCGAGAAACCGATCCACGACGTCAACGAGCTGACCGACGAACACGCCGAGGAGGGGCTGGTGCTGCTGGGGCTGGTGGGCCTGCTCGACCCACCCCGGGACGAGGCCATCGAGGCGGTCAAGGACTGCCTGGCTGCCGGCATCCGCCCGGTGATGATCACCGGCGATCACGCGGTCACGGCCCTTGCTATCGCCAAACGGCTGGGCTTTGCCCATACCGAGCGTGCCCTCAGCGGCCACGAGATCGAGGCGATGTCAGACGCGGAGCTCGAGAAGGTCATCCTCGAGGTAGACGTCTTTGCCCGCGCAGCGCCGGAGCACAAGTTGCGTCTTGTCAAGGCCATGCAGGCCCAGGGCGGCATCTGCGCCATGACCGGCGACGGTGTCAATGATGGACCGGCCCTCAAGCGCGCCGACGTCGGGGTCGCCATGGGCCTCCAGGGCACCGAGGCGGCCAAGGAAGCTTCGGAAATGGTGCTTGCCGACGACAACTTTGCCACCATCGTTCGCGCCATCCGCGAGGGCCGCAAGGTCTACGACAACATCCGCAAGACCATCACGTTCCTGCTGCCCACCAACGGTGCGGAAAGCCTGGCCGTGCTGCTTGCCATGCTTGGCGGCATGACGTTGCCCATCACCGGGCTGCAGATTCTCTGGGTCAACATGGTCACGGCCGTGACCCTGGGGATGGCGCTGGTGTTCGAGTCACCCGAGGCCGACCTCATGCGCCGCCAGCCGCGGGACCCCGATGCTCCTCTGCTCACTCTTTTCATGCTCTGGCGGGTGCTCTTCGTCTCGGTGCTGCTGGTGACAGCGGTCACCGGCATCTTCTTCTGGATTCTCGGGCAGGGCGGCAGTCTCGAGCTCGCCCGCTCAGGGGCAGTGAACATGCTGGTGATGGGCGAAATCGTTTACCTGCTCAATAGCCGCTTTATGGTGGGCCGCTCCGTGAGCCTCCAAGGGCTCTTCGGCAGCTGGCCTATATTGATCGCCATCGGTCTTGTCATCCTGATCCAGCTTGGATGGACCTACCTGCCCTTCATGCAGCTGCTGTTCGAGGCCGAAGGCCTGAGCCTGCTCCACTGGATCCTCATCCTCGCCGCGGGCCTTGCCCTCTTTCTAGTGGTTGAGCTGGAAAAGTGGGTGCTGCGCCGCTTCAATCTGGTCTCCGTGGAGCAGGCCGCAAGCAACACGCATGCAGCAAGCCAGCAAGCCTGATGCCTCCAGACCACGTGGTGGGAGACCTTGCACGGGAACACTGCAGCGCAACATGCCATGTGACAGGCCTGGGGTTCTTGCTCCCCGCCGGATAAGCAGCTTGACCGATCGCCCTCAGGGCAGGCCTGCCTTTCAGCGGCGGCGCTTGGTTCGCGCGGTGGCGTCGGCGGTGAGCGGGTCTTCCGGCCAGGGATGTTTCGGATAGCGACCACGCATCTCGCCACGCACTGCCGGATAGCCATTGGCCCAGAAGCTCGCCAGGTCGGCGGTGACCTGCAGCGGGCGACCCGCCGGCGATAGCAGATGCAGCAACACGGCCTCACGGCCGTCGGCGAGGCGCGGTGAGGCCTGCCAGCCGAAGCACTCCTGGAGCTTCACCGCCAGCACCGGCGGCTTGTCGTCGAGACAGGGGGTGTAGTCCAACCGTCGGCTGGCACCGCTGGGCACTGCCATCCTCGCCGGTGCCAGGGCATCGAGCCGCGAGCGCAGCGACCCGTCGAGGCCATCGAGCAGGATCCGCGCCAGCGGCAGGCGCTCCACCGTGTCCAGCCGGGTGATGCCGTCGAGGTGCGGGCCCAGCCAATCGTCCAGGGTCTCGAGCAGCATCGCATCGGACCAGTCCGGCCACTCCTCCCCCAGGGTGCGACGCATCAGGGCCACCCGGCCACGCAGCTGTTCGGCCTCGTCATCCAGCGGCAGCCGCTCCCGGCGGCGCAATGCCACGAGCAATGCCGCCCTGACCGCCTCCGGTGGCAACTCGGCCAGCGGCCTTCGCGCCAGCACCACCCCCCCCAGACCACGCACCTGCTCGCCCACCAGCCGGCCCTGCTCATCGGACCATTCAAGACGCGTGCGCCACTCGGCGGTTTCGGGATAGAGAGCCTCCAGACGAGCGCGCGCCAGCGCCACGGCGCGGAAGATGCGCGCCCCGCTGGCCTGGCCATCCAGTTCCGCCGCCACCAGCAGCTCGGCATGGGCAAGCGGATGGTCCTCGGGCAGGGTCGCCAGGCCACCGCCGGCCAGACGAAAGCGTCCCGGGGCGAGCCGTTGCCCCACCCGCTCGGGGTAGGCCAGCGCCAATAGATCCCCCAGCGATGTCAGGGATGACACCTCCAGCCGGCAGCCATCGACCTGCAGCAGACGACGAGTGTCCTGCTGCCACTGCCGATGCCGACGGCCATCCGCCAGCCGCGCCTGCAGCGCCCGCTCCAGGTCCTTCTCGCCCTCGAGGTCGCGTCCCTCCAGCAGCGCCACCAGGGCACAGGCCAGCGGCCGCGCCTGCAGCTCGGCGGCGCGCTCGAGCATGGCCGCCAGGCGCGGATGGGTCGGCCAACGGGTAGCGGCGCGCCCCAGTGACGTCAGATGATGCGCCTCGTCCAGCAGCCCCAGGCGACGCAGCAGGTCGCGTCCGGCGTCCAGGGGCGCGCCGGGCGGCGGGGTCACCCAGACGAGCTGATTCGGATCACTGATGCCCCAGCGCGCCAGCTCGAAGGCTAGTGGAGCGAGATCGACCTGGCGGATCTCCGGCTCGCCATGAGGCACCAGGGGTTGCTCCTCCGCCCATAGCCGCACGCATAGACCCGGGCCCTGGCGACCGGCCCGGCCGCGACGCTGGTCGGCACTGGCACGATTGACGCGGCGAGTCTCCAGACGCGTCAACCCGCTTCTCGGCTGGAACACCGGGACACGCTCAAGGCCCGCGTCCATCACCAGGTGCACGCCGTCAACGGTGACGCTGGACTCGGCGATGGCCGTCGCCAACACCACCCGGCGGCGCCCGTCGGGATCGGGGCGCAGGGCCCGACGCTGGGCCTCGAGGGGCAGGCGACCGTGCAGCTCCATGATGACCAGCCCGGGGGCGCGATCGGCAACCGCCCTGGCCAGGCGGCGGATCTCCGCCACCCCGGGCAGGATCACCAGGGCATCGCCATCCTGCACCTCCGTGGCCTCAAGCAGCGCCCTGGCCTGCTGAGCCG
>NZ_JAVLBC010000202.1:0-5637 GCF_031581305.1 Halomonas sp. | reverse complement strand
GCGCCCTGTCGAGCGTGCCGCCCAGGTCAGCATCCTGGTGCCGGCGCTGCTGCGCGTGCGTTCCCGCCTGCATGCCCACCGTCGTGCCCTGGTGCGTTGGGTCCGGCGAGCTGCCCGCTGGCCGAGGGTGGGAGTGAGGGCTGTGGCCTACGCCGCCTTCCCCCCCTGTCTCCCGGTTGCCGCTCATGATGTCCTCACGCGGCGTGGCCCTCCCAGCCTCCGATGAAGAAATCGCTCGGAGAGGCCGTGGACCGTTGTCCGCGACCCGATGCCACACGCTGAAATGGGATCCCTCATGATCAACAACCTGTTACGCAAGGTCGTCGGCTCCAAGAACGACCGCGACGTCAAGCGCATGAGCCGCCAGGTGGCGGATGTCACCGGCCTGGAGAATGAGTTGGAGGGCCTGGACGAGACGGCCCTGAAGGCTCGCACCGAGGCGCTGCGCGAGCGCCTGGAGGGCGGCGAGTCCCTCGATGCGCTGCTGCCGGAAGCTTTCGCCACGGTGCGTGAGGCCAGCAAGCGCGTCATGGGCATGCGTCATTTCGATGTGCAGATGGTCGGTGGTATCACCCTGCATCGCGGGCGCATCGCCGAGATGAAGACCGGCGAGGGCAAGACCCTGGTGGCGACCCTGGCCGTCTACCTCAATGCCCTGCCGGGCAAGGGCGTACACGTGGTCACGGTCAACGACTATCTGGCGCGCCGCGATGCCGAGTGGATGCGTCCGCTCTACGAATTCCTTGGCCTCTCGGTGGGCGTGATCTTCGCCGGACAGACGCCGGAGGAGAAGCGCCATGCCTACGCCTGCGACATCACCTACGGCACCAACAACGAGTTCGGCTTCGATTATCTGCGCGACAACATGGCCTTTTCGCTCGAAGAGAAGGTGCAGCGCGAGCTGCACTTCGCCATTGTCGACGAGGTCGATTCCATCCTGATCGACGAGGCCCGCACTCCGCTGATCATCTCCGGGGCGGTGGACGAGAATACCGAGCTCTACAAGGTCGTCGACCGCCTGTCGGCGAACCTCACAGCGTGCAGCGACGAGGAGGACCCGGAGAGCGGGGACTTCATCCTCGATGAGAAGCAGAAACAGGTGGAGGTCACCGAAGTCGGCCATCGCAAGGTCGAGGAACTGATGCGTGGCGAGGGCTTGCTGGGCGAGGAGGACTCTCTCTATGCCGCCCAGAACCTCAACCTGCTGCAGCACATGCATTCGGCGCTGCGCGCTCGCCACCTCTACCACCGCGATGTGGACTACATCGTCAGCGAGGGTCAGGTGGTCATCGTCGACGAGCATACCGGGCGCAGCATGCCGGGGCGTCGCTGGTCAGAGGGCTTGCACCAGGCGGTGGAGGCCAAGGAGGGCGTGCCGGTGCAGCGCGAGAGCCAGACACTCGCCTCGACCACCTTCCAGAACTACTTCCGCCTCTACGACAAGCTCTCCGGCATGACCGGCACGGCCGACACCGAGGCCTTCGAGTTCCGTCAGATCTATGGCCTCGACGTGGTGGTGATTCCCACCAATCGACCGCTGATCCGCCAGGACCTCAACGACCTGGTCTACCTCACCGCCGAGGAGAAGTTCGAGGCGATCCTCGAGGACGTCAAGACCCAGACCGAAGCGGGCCGGCCGGTGCTCGTGGGTACCGCCTCCATCGAGACCAGCGAGTACCTGGCCAACTTGATGAAGCAGGCCGAGATGCGGTTCAACGTGCTCAACGCCAAGCAGCACCAGAGCGAGGCGGAGATCATCGCCCAGGCCGGTCGTCCCGGGGCCGTCACCATCGCCACCAACATGGCAGGCCGGGGCACCGACATCGTGCTGGGCGGCAACTGGGAGGCCGAGGTCGCCAAGCTGGAGAACCCCTCAGAGGCCCAGATCGAACAGCTCAAGGCCGAGTGGCAGGCTCGCCATGAGGCGGTGCTCGAGGCCGGTGGCCTTCACGTGGTCGGCTCCGAGCGCCACGAGTCACGGCGCATCGACAACCAGCTGCGCGGTCGCGCCGGGCGCCAGGGGGATCCCGGCTCGACGCGCTTCTTCCTCTCGCTGGAAGACAACCTGATGCGCCTGTTTGGCTCCGATCGAGTGCAGCGCATGATGAAGGCCCTGGGGCTGGAGCACGGCGAGGCAATCGAGCACAAGATGGTCTCCAATGCCGTGGAGCGCGCCCAGAAGAAGGTCGAGGGCCGCAACTTCGACATCCGTAAGCAGTTGCTCGAGTATGATGACGTGGCCAACGACCAGCGTCGTGTCATCTACGAGCAGCGCAACGAGATACTGGCCGCCGAGGATGTTTCCGACAGCGTCATGGGCATCCGCGAGGAGGTGCTCGACCTTGCCATCAGCGAGTTCGTACCGCCCCAGAGCCTGCCCGAGCAGTGGGACCTGGCCGGCCTCCAGGATTACCTGAAGAGCGAGTTCAACCTCGACGCGCCGGTAGTCGACTGGGCCGAACAGGACGAGCGTTTCCACGAGGAGCAACTGCGCGAGCGACTGCAGGCGATGCATCGCGAGGCCTACCAGGCCAAGGTGGCGGAGGCCGGCGAGGCCCTGATGCGCCGTTTCGAGAAGCAGGTGATGCTGCAGGTGCTCGACACTCGCTGGAAGGAGCACCTGCAGTCCATGGACCACCTGCGTCGGGGGATCCACCTGCGGGGCTATGCCCAGAAGAATCCCAAGCAGGAATACAAGCGCGAGGCCTTCGAGCTGTTCCAGAACTTGCTGAGCAATATCAAGTCCGACGTGACCCGCATTCTCAGCCATGTCCAGGTGCGCCGTCCCGAGGAGGTCGAGGCCCTGGAGCGCCAGCGTCGCGAGGCGCTGGAGCGCGAGAAGGCCGGCGCGGCGAGCCGCCACGACGAGCCGTCGGTGGCGGCCGGTGCCCAGGACGATGCCCCGGCCGCCCCGGGGGCCGATGGTCGCCCGTTGCGCCGCGGAGGCCCCAAGGTCGGCCGTAATGATCCCTGCCCCTGCGGGTCGGGAAAGAAGTACAAGCAGTGCTGCGGGAAGCTGAGCTAACGGGCTACGGGCTACGGGCTACGGGCTACGGGCTGCGGGCTACGGGCTACGGGCTACGGGCTACGGGCTGCGGGCTGCGGGCTATGGGCTATGGGCTGCGGGCTACGGGGGTGCGGGCCGCGGGTGACTGATTCCGAGTCAGAGGACTCTATCGTTGCTCGACGCTCGACGCTCGAAGCGAATCCCAGACAGGAGAGAAGACCATGGCAGTGGGTAAGTTACGTTTTCCGGCGATGCCGGTGATCGAGGGGGTGCGCCTCGGTACCGCCATGGCCGGGATCAAGAAGCGCGATCGCCGCGACCTGGTGGTGATCGAGATACCCGAAGGGGCAAGGGTGTCCGGGGCCTTCACCCGCAACGCCTTCTGTGCGGCGCCGGTGACGGTGGCTCGTGAGCACCTGGCCACCTGCACGGCTCGCGGTGAAGGGGCGCGTTACCTGGTGATCAACACCGGCAATGCCAATGCCGGTACCGGCGAGGCGGGCCTGCAGGACGCGCGTGCCACCTGTGCCGAAGTGGCACGGCTGGCCGGGGTGAGCGAACAGAGCGTGCTGCCGTTCTCCACCGGGGTGATCGGTGAACCGCTGCCCATGGAGCGCCTGTTGGCGGGCCTTCCCGCGGCGCTGCAGGCCCTCGACGATGGCGCCGCCGCCTGGCAAGAGGCCGGCGAGGGGATCCTGACTACTGACACCCAGGCCAAGGGCGCCAGCGTGACCCTGGCGCTGGGCAACGAGTCGGTGACCATCAATGGTATTGCCAAGGGCTCGGGGATGATCCGTCCCGACATGGCCACCATGCTGGCTTTCGTGGCTACTGATGCGGCGCTTGAGCCGGTGCTGCTTGACCAGTTGCTGCGCGAGGCGGTGGAGCACTCCTTCAACTGCATCACCGTCGACAGCGATACCTCCACCAACGATGCCTGCATGCTGATCAGCACCGGCCGTGGTGCTGAATTGGCCGATGAGGCAGCTCTGTCCCTCTTTCGCAACGGCCTGCAGCGGGTGATGACCGAGCTGGCCCAGGCGGTGGTCCGCGATGGCGAGGGAGCGACCAAGTTCGTGACCCTGCAGGTCGACGAGGCGCGCAGCCGTCGCGAGGCGCTTGACGTGGCCTTCACCGTGGCGCATTCGCCGCTGGTCAAGACAGCCCTCTATGCCAGCGACGCCAACTGGGGCCGGATCCTCGCCGCGGTGGGGCGTGCGCCCGTCGAGGCGTTCGACGTGGACCGGGTCGTCATCGACCTGGGCGAGGTGCGCCTGGTCGAGCATGGCGGGCGCGCCCCGGGATATACCGAGGAGGCCGGCAGTGCGGTGATGGCTCGCGAGGAGGTCGTCATCCGCATCACCCTGGGACGCGGCGAGCAGAGCGCCACCGTCTGGACCTCGGACCTGTCCCATGACTACGTGACCATCAATGCCGACTATCGTAGCTGACTGGCGGGGATGGTCGGCAGCTAGACAGAAACCTCGCGCGGCGGCAAGGCCGCGTGGAACAGCGGGTAGGAGTCAATGAACGCAATGGTGAAGAGAAGGGTGCATGTGGCGGCGGCCGCCATCATCAGTGCCAATGGTCGCGAGGTGCTCCTTGCCCGTCGCCCCTCCAACGTCGATCACGGAGGGCTCTGGGAGTTTCCCGGGGGCAAGCTGGCGCCTTACGAGACCGGCCTCGAAGCACTGAAACGCGAGCTCCACGAGGAGCTCGGCGTCGAAATCCGGCGTGCGCAGCCACTGATTCGCATCCACCACGAATATTCCGACAAGCATATCCTGCTGGATGTGTGGCAGGTGCACGATTTCGCCGGTGAGCCCTTCGGTCGCGAAGGGCAGGCGGTGCGTTGGGTACCCATGAGCGAGCTGGTGAACTACCCCTTCCCGGCGGCTAACCTGCCGATCCTGCGTGCGGTGATGTTGCCCACCGAGTACCTGATCACCGGGGAGGAGGCCGACGAGGAACAATTCGCGGAGCGTCTGACCCGTGCCCTCGACGAGGACGGGACACGCCTGGTCCAGCTGCGCGCCAAATCGCTGGGTGAGGCGGACTTCCTGAAGCGCGCCGAGCAGGCCTTGGCGCTGTGTCATGAGCGGGGTGTCCGCCTGGTGCTCAATGGCGAACCGTCGCTGTTGGAGGCCGTGGCGGCCGACGGCATTCACCTGACCAGTGACCGCTTGATGAGCCTGGAGCGGCGCCCGTTGCCCGAAGGCAAGTGGCTTTCCGCCTCCACCCATGATCGTCGGCAGCTGGATCAGGCACATCGCATCGGTTGCGACTTCGTGACGCTCTCGCCACTGCGCACCACGCCCTCCCATCCGGAGGTGGCGCCGATCGGCTGGCATGACTTCCAGCAACTGGTGGAGCATGCGGGCATGCCAGTCTTCGCCCTGGGCGGCATGACGCGATTCGATGCCCACCATGCCCGCGCCGTGGGGGCCCAGGGAGTCGCCTCGATCCGCGATTTCTGGAAATGACCGGCTTCGCCGGAGCGTGAAGCCATCAGCGTGAAGCTGGAAGAAAAACCGCCCCATGGCCTTGCCGTGTGGGCGGTTCTCTTTACGCTGTCTTCAGCTTTCAGCTTTCAGCTTTCAGCTTTCAGCTTTCAGCTTTCAGCTTTCAGC
>NZ_JAVLBC010000201.1:0-5673 GCF_031581305.1 Halomonas sp. | reverse complement strand
TTCGTATAATGTATATTATGTTAAATAATGGCCGTGAGTCGTCCTGCAGCACCGGCGATAATCATCCTGTCGCTCCTTGTCGACGTTGGACAAGGCTGGCGGCGACTCCTTATGATCACGATCCGTTTTGATGCCCGAGCCCTGTTCATGCGCCACTGCCTG
This sequence comes from Halomonas sp., assembly GCF_031581305.1. Classification (GTDB taxonomy): domain Bacteria; phylum Pseudomonadota; class Gammaproteobacteria; order Pseudomonadales; family Halomonadaceae; genus Halomonas. Next base: position 5,511 of record NZ_JAVLBC010000201.1, on the reverse strand, counting down.
CCGTCCGTCGGCATTCTGATCGTTGCTACCCTGCTGTTGAGCGGCTGTACTTTGCTGCCCGATCGTGAGCCGCCGCCGGTCGTCACCAGCGCAGAATTCCAGGCGCGCATCGACCAGTTGGAAGGCGCCGTCACCGCTAGCTGCGTGTCCGGGCAGCAGGCCCGACTCGACGAGCAGCTGAACCAGCAACAGGCGCTGTCGGCGGATATGCGTGAAGTCGGCAGCCTGCTGCGACAACTGCGTGGTGAGTTGGCACGTCGCGACAGCGAGGACGACACGCCTGAAGTGACACGCCAGTGCCGCGACAGCCAGGCGCGCCTGGACAACAAGGAGATCCTCGGGCGCAGCGAGTGGATCGGGCTGCCCGATGTCGGCACCTACCTGAAGGCCCGCATCGACTCCGGCGCCACCACTTCGTCGCTCTCGGCCACCGAGATCACCCGCTTCGAGCGTGACGGCGAGAACTGGGTGCGCTTCAAGCTGGGACTCAATGACGGTGATAGCGTGATCGACAGCGTGCGCGACGAGTGGATCGAGGCGCCGGTGGAGCGTCGGGTGCGCATCATCCAGGCTTCCGGAGAGGATTCGCGTCCGGTCATCAGCCTGCTGATGACCCTGGGGCCGCTGCGCGAGACGGTGCAGTTCACCCTCAATGATCGCACTCACCTGGACCATCCAATACTGCTGGGTCGCCGCTTCCTGATGGACATCGCCGTCATTGACGTGGCCGAGCAGTACCTGCATGAGCGCCCCGAGTTCCCGGGCGGGCGCCCGGCAGAGGAAGCTGACGCCGACGAGATGGCTGATCGCGATACAGAAGTCAAAGAGTGACATTGTCACGTCTGACCCAAGCTCCCTCAAGGAAGATCCATGTCACGACTGCCCTTCTATCTGATCGTCGCCTTCCTGCTGGTGGCCGGTATCGCCCTGAGCATCCATCGCCATGTGCAGTTTGAAGTGCCCTGGACGCCCGGCGAGCAACGCCAGGTCTGGGAGATAGAAGCCCAGGTCAACTTTACCGCCGATGGCGGGCCAGCCAAGGTCAACATGGCGCTGCCCTCGAGCCAGCAGGGGTATCGCATCCTCACCGAACACACCGCCTCGCCCGGCTACGGGCTGGCCTTCCTCGAGAAGAGCGGCGGTCGGCGTGCGGAATGGTCCACTCGCCAGGCCACCGGCGACCAGCAGCTCTATTACAACGTGCAGGCGCTGGTGGCCCCGGAGTCGCGCAACCCGAAGGTCGAGTCTCCTCCCCTGGAGCGTGACATCGTCTGGGAAAGCCCCTATGACACCGCGGCCACCCAGGTGATCGAGTGGGCCTGGTCACGCAGTGCCGACCCCTTCACCTTCGCGCGCGAGCTGATCACTGACTTCACCGAGGAGCGCCAGGGCGAGAATGCCCGCCTCCTGCTGACCCAGTTCGACCGCACCCCGCTGCTGGTGCGCCTGCTCAACCAGGCCGACGTGCCGACCCGCGAGGTCAGCGGCCTGCTGCTCGAGCACGGCCGCCGGCGACAGAGCCTGGTATCCTGGATCCAGGTCTTCGACGGCCAGGAGTGGGCGCTGTTCGACCCTCGCACCGGTGCCCGGGGACGACCGGACAATCTGCTCCTGTGGGAGTCCGCCGGGCAGGCGGTGCTCGAGGTTCAGGGCGGCAGCAACTCTCGGGTCGGCTTCTCGATGCTCTCCCGCAACCAGCCGGCAGCCGCGGCAGTGCGCAGCCAGTTGGCCGATGATACCCTGCTCAACTTCTCGATCCACAGTCTCCCGCTGGAGGACCAGGCGCTGTTCCAGACCATCCTGCTGATCCCTATCGGCGCATTGATGGTCGTGATCCTGCGGGTGCTGGTCGGCATCAAGACCTCGGGTACCTTCATGCCGGTATTGATCGCGCTGGCCTTCATCCAGACCACCCTGATCACCGGGCTGGTCGGCTTCCTGCTCGTGGTGGCCGTGGGGCTGGTGATCCGCAACTATCTCTCCTACCTGAACCTGTTGCTGGTGGCGCGAGTGACGGCGGTGATCATCACGGTCATCGCCATCATCTCGGTGTTCTCGGTGCTCTCCTACCGCTTCGGGCTCAACGCCGGCCTGACCATCACCTTTTTCCCGATGATCATCCTCTCCTGGACCATCGAGCGTATGTCGATCCTCTGGGAGGAGGAAGGCCCCAAGCAGGTGCTGATCCAGGGCGGCGGCAGCCTGCTCACCGCGGTGCTGGCCTATCTGGCGATGAACAACCCCTGGATCCGCCACATCACCTTCAACTTCCTCGGTGTTCAGCTGATCCTGATGGCGCTGATCCTGCTGCTCGGCAGCTACACCGGCTACCGCCTGCTCGAGCTGCGCCGCTTCAAGCCGGTCACGGAGGACTGACGCCATGTGGACGACCCCTACCCGCCTGCATGCCAAGGGGATCATCGGCATGAACCGGCGCAACATCCGCTACATCGGCCGCTACAACAACCGCCGCCTCTATCCCTTGGTGGACGACAAGCTCAAGACCAAGCTGCTGGCCCAGGAGTACGGCATCACCACGCCGGCGCTGATCGGCACCGTAACCACCCAGTTCGGCGTCAAGCAACTCGGTGCCATGCTCGCTGGCCACCATGGTTTCGTGATCAAGCCGGCCAAGGGCAGCGGCGGCAAGGGCATTCTGGTCATCGAGCGGGTCGAGGGGGATCGCTACATCAAGCCCAGCGGCGCGCCGCTGTCCCTTGGCGACGTGGAGCGTCACGTCTCCAATATCCTCTCCGGGCTCTACTCCCTGGGGGGCTCGCCGGACGTGGCCTTGGTCGAGGCACTCATCAACGTCGACGGCTCCTTCTCCGAGTACACCTTCGAGGGGGTGCCCGACATCCGCGTCATCGTCTTCAAGGGCTATCCGGTGATGGCGATGATGCGCCTCTCCACCGCCGCCTCGGACGGCAAGGCCAACCTGCACCAGGGGGCCGTGGGCGTGGGCATCGACATCGCCAGCGGCACGGCGATTCGGGGGGTGCAGTTCGATCGCACGCGCCACGACCATCCGGATACCGGGCATGAACTCGCCAGCCTGCACATCAGCGACTGGGGCACGCTTCTGCGCCTGGCCGCCGGCTGCTTCGAGATGACCGGCCTGGGCTATCTGGGAACCGATATGGTGCTCGACCGGGACCATGGCCCCATGCTGCTCGAGCTCAATGCCCGCCCGGGGTTGGCGATCCAGATGGCCAACGGCGAGGGGCTGCGTACCCGGCTCGACCTGATCGAACGCCAGCCCGAGGGTGTCGTCGCCGAAGACAGGGTCGCCTTCTCGCAGCATCATTTCGCCCGTTCGAGCGAGCTGCGTGAGACGGCCTGAAAGACGGCCACTGCTGGCCCCTCGGGGGTCCGGCGCGTAGAATGTCCCACTCTTCTCAGCCATCCCCCGGGTGCCATGACCGATCCCCGCGACATGATCCGACAGGCCGAACGACAGTGCCAGCAGCGCGGCGTACGCTTCACGCCGATCCGTCGACGGGTGCTGGAGATGATCGCCGACGCTCCCGGCAGCCTCAAGGCCTATGACCTGCTCGACCGCCTGTCGGCGGAACACGCGGCGGCGCGTCCTCCTACCGTCTATCGCGCCCTGGAGTTTCTTATCGACCAGGGGCTGGTGCATCGCATCGAGTCGCTCAATGCCTATGTGGCCTGCCCCTGCCCCGAGCATGCCCATGGCTTCCAACTGCTGATATGCCGCCACTGCGGCCGGGTCGAGGAGCTGCACCTGGACGAGATCAACGACCACCTGGCGCGCCGCGCCAGGGAGCTGGGCTTCGAGGTCCAGCGCCAGACCATCGAGCTGCTGGGCCAGTGTGACGCCTGCCGACAGGCGTCCGAGCGCCCCGTCGCCCCTGCGGAGCTTCCATGACCGACACCTTCAAGGCCCTCGAGCGGGCCGCCGGCGACAGCCGCTTCCCCCTGGCCGGGATCCTCGACGCCATCCACTTCAACGCCGATGGCCTGATCCCGGCCATTGCTCAGCAGCACGACAGCGGCGAGGTTCTGATGATGGCCTGGATGAACCGTGAGGCCCTGGAGGAGACCCTGCGGACCGGCCGGGTCTGCTACTGGTCACGTTCGCGGGGCAAGCTGTGGCGCAAGGGCGAGAGCTCAGGACAGCAGCAGCACCTGAAGGGCGCAGCGCTGGACTGCGACGGCGACACCCTGCTGCTGCAGGTGGACCAGACGGGCCCCGCCTGCCACAGCGGCCGGCGCAGCTGCTTCTATGTGGCGCTGGAGGGCGACGAGGCACGTATCGCCAGCGAGCCCTTGATCGACCCCGATACCCTCTACGGCAAGGGCTGAGACATGGCCTGCCTCGCCGCCGGGATTCATCGCCTGTTGCGCCTGCTTGACCGGGCCCTCGGTTGGCTGATGGTCGGTATGGTGCGGCTTTACCAGCTCACGCTGAGCCCGCTGCTGGGACCGCGCTGCCGCTACTGGCCGAGCTGTTCGAACTATACGGTGGAAGCATTGCAGGTGCATGGCCCGCTCAGGGGCGGGATCCTGGCAGTGCGGCGGATCACCCGCTGCCACCCAGGCTGCGAGGGCGGCATCGATCCGGTTCCAGACGGGCCCAGCGAGCAGCTCTGCCGGGAGGACCCGGAACTGGACGCGCAGTTCCGCTGCCGGGCGCCAGATGACCGCTGATCAGGCGGTCACCTCCTCTTCGGCCACGCGATAGATCCGCTCGAGCATGGCATTGAGGCCGTTGCTGCGGGTCGGCGAGAGGTGCTTGTCGAGGCCCAGGTCGCTCATGAAGTGCGGGCTGGTAGCGCGGATGTCTGCCGGCCGACGGTCGTTGTAGATGCGCATCAGCACGGCGATCAACCCGGAGACGATGGCGGCATCGGAGACCGCATCGAAGTGCAGGGTCTCGCCTTCACGGTGGTGGTGCATCCAGACATTGGACTGACAGCCCTGAATCTTCAGTTCGTCGACCTTCCACTCCTCGGGATAAGGGGGCAGCTGCTTGCCCAGGTCGATGAGGTACTGGTAGCGGTCCATCCAGTTGTCGAACATCTCGAACTCGTCGAGAAGCTCCTGCTGGGCCAGTTCGGCGGTAGTCTCGGCGCTCATGCTCTCTCCTGGAAATGACCTGGAAAAGGTTGCCGTCATTATACCGGCTCATGGCCGCTATCTCGATCACCGGCCTCGACGGCCCTCGCTTCTCCGTCGCCCAGGCCATGATGTGCTTGCTGGCGATGCCACTCCTCGTCCTCGGTATGCAGGTAGCGCGCCGTGGTGTCGAGACGCGAGTGGCGTGCCGTCGCGGCCAGATAGCGCAATTCCACCCCGGCCTGGGCCTGGTGGGTCAGGGCCGTATGGCGCAGCCAGTGTGGTGTTGCCTCTCGCAGGCGCCGTACCTCGCCCTGCGCGGCCTCCCCCGCCTCCCGCTCGAGCGCGTCGGCCGCCTCCCGGAAGCCATCACGGACCAGTCGATAGAGGCGGTTGTCGCCCAGTCCGCGCCGACCGTCCAGGGCCTTC
>NZ_JAVLBC010000013.1:0-29088 GCF_031581305.1 Halomonas sp. | reverse complement strand
CACCACCGGGGCCGAGTGCTCGCAAGACAGAAAGTGGCGGACATCGACATGAGAAAATGCAGAGCCCGCTTCATGGCCATGGCGTGGTAGCTGGACTATGTTCAAGGCAGCTGCAACGCTTATCGCATCGATCCCATGGGCGCCGTCGTTGCAGTCCTTTCATACCACCATCCATAGCGAGCATCCGGATGAAGGTCTCCGGATGAACAGGGGGAGCGAGGACATGAAAACGACTACTGCATCCATGGCACTGATCGCCCTTTTGCTGGGCGCCACCTCTGCATCTGCGGAGTCCGAGGACATGCTGCAGCTGGCAGAGGAGAAGCAGTGCCTGAGTTGCCACGCCCGGGACGATGACACCCCGAGGGCACCGAGCTTCAACAGTATCGCCGCCAAATACTCCGAGGGAGAGATGAGGGGTTACCTGATCGAGGTCGTGATGACGGGGGGCGAGGATCACTGGGGATCCGCGACCATGCCGGACGCCAGCGAGCGCGTCGAGGTGAGCGAGGAGGAGGCCGGGCAGCTGGTCGACTGGATCCTGAGCAAGCACGAGGAGTGAGCCCCCGCAAGGCGGGCAAGGACGCAGGCTCAGCGACGGGCACGTTCCAGCAGACGCCGCATCGCCGCCGTCGGTGCCTCGAGCTTCTCGTGGCGCCGACTGGCAGCGTAGCTGTCGTTGAAGGCATCGAAATAGTCGTCGAGCACTTCGGCCGCCTCCGCGTCTCCGGCCTGTCGCAGCAGTTCGGTGGCCACCTCGGCGGTACAGAGGTGGGCGGCGGAGGCCGGCTTGCGCAGTCGATAGCGAGTCAGCCGCTCGGTAGCCAGGGGCAGCACCGGCAGCCAGTCGAGGTAGGGGCTCTTGCGGAAGATCCGCCGTGCCTGCCGCCAGGTCCCGTCGAGGATGATAAAGACCGGGGTCCTGCCCCCTTGCTGCTGCTCGGTCACGCTATCCATGCCCACCACCCGTTCGGCATAGTCCGGCTGGTCGTCGGGGAAGATCACGAAGGGCGCGTAGCGCTTGTCCTCGAGCAGCGCCAACAGCCGCTCGTCGGGTACCGTGCGGTACCAGGTAAAGACCTCGGTGTCGGGCAGGACGTCGCCGATGAGCCGCCCGGTATTGGTGGGCTTGTGGTGCTCCAGGGGGTGGGTGAGCAGCCACACTCTCGCATCACTCGTGGCGATGACCCGGTAGGGACAGAGGCAGTTGAGCACCGGCAGGTTGCAGCCCTCGCAACGGGTAACGAAGCTGCCCCGCGCCTTGAACTCGCGGCGTGGCGGCCGCGGATGACCGGTGGCGGGATCGCGCTCGATGACAGTGTCGTGGAAGGTGTCGTCCTGCATGTGGGGCATGGTCCCGAAGCCGAAGGGGCGGCATTCTAGCATGAGCCTTGCGCGTCTTGCGTCTTGCCCCTTTCCTATTCGAGCACCGTTTCCGGCAGCCAGAGCCTTCCCTCACGCTTCCAGTGTCGCACCAGCGCAGGCACGCCTTTCCCGGCCGGCTGGCCGACGCGGGTGACGCCCGGCGGAGCCAGGGCATCGGCCTCGGGGTCGACCAGCACGCAGGGGGCGTCAAGGGGGGCATGATCGAGCAACGAGGCCGCCGGCATCACGGCGAGCGAGGTCCCGACTACCAGCAGCAGGTCGGCCTGGGCGGCGATCTCACAGGCGTCCGCAAAGTGCGGCACACTCTCGCCGAACCACACCACGTCCGGGCGCAACTGGCTGCCCTTGTCACAGATGTCACCCAGGCGGATGCCGCCGCGGGGCAGCGGGTAGTGCATGCGCGGGTCGACCGAGGAGCGCGCCTTGAGGATCTCGCCATGCAGGTGCAGCACATGGCGTGATCCGGCGCGCTCGTGCAAGTCATCGATGTTCTGGGTAATGATGCTGACCCGGAAGCCCTTCTTCTCCAGCGCCGCCAGGGCCTTGTGGGCGGCATTGGGGCGGGCGCGGCGCACCTGCTCGCGGCGCCGATCGTAGAAGCGCAGCACCCGCTCGGGGTCCCGACGCCAGGCCTCGGGCGTGGCAACCTCCTCCACGGGGTGGTCCGCCCACAGGCCATCGCTGGCGCGGAAGGTCTGGATGCCGCTCTCGGCACTGATGCCGGCCCCGGTGAGCACCACCAGATGCGGCGCGCGCTGTTTCGCCATTCTCCATCTCCCATCACCAAGGCGCCCGTGCCCATTACCGCTCAACAACACAGAGGCATGTCCTGCTGGGGGAAATTACCACCCCATACCTGGCCATGAACAGCCTGCACGGCACTGCGCACAGCGGCCGCCGATCTTCTCCTTGGCCCAAATTTCGATTTGCTCAAAAGTGTCAAAGGCCATGCAGATGCCGCAGACAGCAACAGTGGTGACATCCGTAAAGGAGTGCTGCATCTTGCCGTGATGACGCGGGTCGGTAACGTGGGTGACGATGTTTCAGAATCGACACGACAAACTGGGGTATGGCTTCGTCTGGTCAGATGCCTCAGCCATATCGAATCCTTTCTTGTGATTCAATCGCGAACGAATATCGACGTGTGATTGCCCTCGTGACTCCAGCACAGCCAGGCTTAGAGCGAATCGCGGGCTCTACCACGCTGTACGCGCAGGATATCGGCCATCACTGCCAAAGCGATCTCGGCAGGCGTCTTGCTGCCAAGCGACAGGCCGATCGGCATGTGCAGGCGGTCGATGTCGTCGTCGGTCAGGCCGCCGGAACGGCATAGCCGCTCGGCGCGCGCCTCGGACGTCCGCTGCGAGCCCATCACCCCGATGTAAAAAGCAGGCGTTCGCACCGCTTCGATCATGGCCAGGTCGTCGATGCGCGGGTCGTGGGTCAGGGCCACCACGGCAGTGGCCGCATGGCAGGCGCCTGATGCGATATACAGTGAGGGCAGTTCCGAGCGTAGCTCAACGCCGGGTACGTTGAAGTCGAGGCGAGCCTCCTCGCGAGGGTCACAGACAATCACCTCAAAGCCCAGAGCACGAGCAAACTCGGCGCAGGCCACAGAAACCGACGAAATGCCGGCGATAATCAGCCGGGCCGTCGGCCCGACGCGCATTCGTATCATGCCACTCTCGACATCCCGCATGACCCGCGGCCCCACGTCCTGGTCATCGAGACAATGCATGGCCCCGGTGGCCGGATCGACGCAGCGAACCAGATGGCGGCGACCCACCAATGCATCGTGTAGCGCTTCGTAGTGCGCCAGGGTAGTGGCATTCGGCGGGAGTCGCTCGATCAGTACTTCCAGGATGCCTCCACAGGGTAGTCGGATCCGAGGGCCTCGAGGGGCCTCCGGGTCTCCATAGCACAAGGTGGACACCGGACGATCGAACTCGCCGTCACGCAGCCGGGCGAGGAAGTCTTCCTCGACACAGCCGCCGGAGAGTGACCCAACATGACGACCGTCCCGCCGCGCCACCAGCCAGGAGCCGGGCTCCCGGGGCGAGGAGCCGAAGGTGGCGAGTACGGTACACAGCCACAGCGTTTCACCCTCACGGGCCCACGCCAAGGCGCGCTCCATGACCTTCAGGTCCAGATGCTGCATGATCCGCTCCCCAGCTGGTTGCCGATAGGCAGGTCCCGGTTGCCCTTTCCGGTGGGACTCCGCATTGGCGCTAAATGCGTTTGAGGCTGCGCAGGATGCGCTCGGGCGTCATGGGCATGGCGGTAATCCGCCCGCCCAACGGGGCAATCGCATCATTAACGGCATTCATGATCGCTGCCGGTGAGGCAGCAGTGCCAGCCTCGCCGGCGCCTTTGGCACCGATTTCCGTGTACTGACTGGGCGTCTCTATATGGGCCACCTCGATGTCGGGCAGCTCAGAGGACAGCGGTACAAGATAATCCGCAAGGCTGCCGTTCGTGAGTTGGCCATCGGCGCTGTATAGGCACTCCTCGAACAGGGCCATACCGATGCCCTGGGCGACGCCACCCCGGGCCTGTTCGTCCACCAACTTCGGGTTCAACACCCGGCCGCAGTCTTCCACCACCCAGTGTTTTAGAAGACGCACCAGACCGGTATCTACGTCCACTTCCACATAGGAAGCGTGCACGCCGTTGGTGAAGGCGAAGGGCAGGCCCTGCGGCGAGTAGTGGCGTACTACCGAGAGCTGAGGCTGGAATCCTGGGGGTAGGGTGTCACTGCGGAAGTAGGCGATCCGGCCAACCTCGGCGATGCTAATTCGCTCCTCGCCGTCCTCGCGGCTGACCACCAGACCGTCGCGCAGATCGAGCTCTGACGGGGATGTCTGCAGGGCAGCCCCAGCTACCTCCAGAATGCTGTCGCGCAGGGCTCGGGCGGCACGCACGGTGGCTTCGCCGCCAATGGCCGCTGCCCGGGAAGCCCAGGCGGCGCCTCCGTAGGGAGTCGCGCCGGTATCGCCGGTGACGACACGGATGTCCTCCATCGCGATGCCGAGTTCGGTAGCAGCGATCTGGGCGACGATAGTCTCGGTGCCCTGGCCGAGTTCGTTGATACTGATCGCGAGTTGCACCTTGCCCGAGGGCTCGAGCCTCATTGAGCAGCCATCCTGTGAGGAAATGCGGGCGCCGCCGACGCCGTAGAAGGCCGGCCCTGGGGCGGTAATTTCCACAAAGGTAGCCATGCCAATGCCACGGTAGACCCCCTTTTCCCGGAGCTCCCGCTGCTCCTCGCGCAACCCTGGATAGTCGATCATCTCCTTGAGCTTCTCCAGCGAGCGCTGCAGGGACAGTCCTTCGTAGGTGAAGCCGCTGGCGGTCTTATAGGGGTAGGCGTCGTCGGAGACATAGTTACGGGCACGGAGTTCCGCCGGGTCCATCCCCAGCTCGGCAGCAGCCTTGTCCACCAACGCCTCGGTGACGGTGAAGGCGATGGGGTGGCCCACTGCCCGGTACTGGCTCATGACGTTCTTGTTCTGTAGCACTACCTTGAGTACCGCCCGGTAGTGCTGCTGGGTGTACGGGGCGCCCACCAGCTTGATGACCTGGTTGCCCTCTACTGCGCTAGTGCGCGGGTACACCGAATAGGCCCCGACACCGGTGAGGTCGTCCACGTCATAACCGAGGATGCGGCCGTCCTTGGTCAGGGCCAGCCGAGCGCGCACCCGGTGGTCGCGGGCGTGAATGTCGCTGACGAAGGACTCCAGCCGGTCCGCCGACCACTTCACCGGGCGTTTGAGCAGCATGCTCAGCGCACAGGTGGTCATTTCCTCCCCGTGAACGTGAAGCTTGACGCCGAATGCACCACCGATGTCCTTCACCACCACCCGCACGTTCTCCTCGGCCAAGCCGAGGTGGCGGGCGTAGACATCCTGCATCTGATAGGGCGTCTGAGTGCCGTGGTAGGCGGTCAGACGCTCCTCGCTAGGATCATAGTCGGCCACCACCACCCGGGGTTCCAGGGTCACCCCGGTGTGGCGGCCGAAGTGGAATTCGTCCTCCACCACCAAGTCCGCCTCGGTGAAGGCGCGCTCGATGTTGCCAGCCTCCACCTTGCTGCCGAAAACGAGGTTGTCGCCCAGCTCAGGGTGGATCAATGGTGTATCCGGATCCAGGGCAGTCTCCGGGTCGGTGACCGCGGGCAGTTCCTCGTAGTCGATCAGCAACAGCTCCAGCGCGTCCTCGGCCAGGGCGCGTGTCTGGGCCACCACTGCTACCACCGGCTCGCCCTGCCAGCGGACCACATTGTGGGCCAGCGGGTACTGCGGCGCAGACTTCATGCCGGCGAAGTGTTCCAGGGTGCCGACCCAAGGCTCGCAGATCTTAGCAATGTCCTCGCTGGTGAACACGCCCACCACTCCGGGCGCTTGACGGGCAGCCTCGGTGTCGACCCCGGCGATGCGGGCGTGGGCAAAGGGGCTGCGGGCGAAGGCTACGTGAACCATGCGCGGCAGGCTGACGTCGGTGGGGTACTGACCGCGTCCCGCCAGCAGTCGGCGCGCGTTGGGCCGCGGCACACTGCGGCCGATATAGCTGTTCGGGCGATCCAAGACGCTCAAGTGAGGATTTTCGCTCATTCCGCAGCCTCCTTGTTGCCCCTGCTGCAGGTCTCGGCCACGGCGTCGACAATGGCATGATAGCCGGTGCAGCGGCAGTAGTTGCCGGATATCCCGGCACGAATCTGCTCCCGGTCCGGGTTGGGGTTGTGCTTTAACAGGTCAGCGGCGGCTATCAGCATACCCGGTGTACAGAAGCCGCACTGCAGGGCGTTGTTGCGGTGGAAGGCCTCTTGCAGGACGGCGAGTTCACCACTCTCGGTAATACCCTCGACGGTCTCGATCTCCGCCCCTTCGGCCTGCACGGCGTACATCAGGCAGGCGCGCACTTGATCGCCGTTGTAGCGCACGGTGCAAGCGCCGCAGGCGCCCTGTTCGCAGCCGACGTGAGTGCCGGTCAAGTGAAGTTCTTCGCGTAGAAAGTCGGCCAAGGAAAGTCGCGGACTGACATGGCAGCTGACGTGCTCGCCATTAACGGTCAGGTTGAGAGCGTAGTTGGTGTCACTCATGCACTAGGGTCTCCGCTCAATGCGTGCAGCACTCGGCCGAGAAGCACGCGGGTTAAGTGGGTCTTGGCCTCGGCTGAGGTGTAGAGGTCGCTCAGGGGTTGGAGGTCATCGGCCAGAGCTGACTGAGCGGCCTGGATGGCTTCGGCGTCTAAAGGCCGGCCCTCCAGGGCGGCGGCGGCCTGCTGGGCCAGCATCGGGGTCTCGGCCACACCGAAGAAGCTCAGCCTTATTTCATACAGGCGTTGGTCGTTGCGCCGCAGCAATTTCATGGGCCCCTTGGCGCCGACTCGTGCCTGGGCGGCTAGTCCGACGATGGCGTAATCCCCTTTGCGCCGGGCTAGTTCGTCGAAGCCGTAGAGCATGCCGCCGGCGGCCGCCGGCACCTCCACGTGGGTGATCAGCTCGTGGGGCTCAATAGCGGTCTGGTAGACGCCCTCGAAGAACTCCTCTGCGGGGACGGTTCGGGTGCCATTGCGGCTGGCCAGGTGAATGCGCGCCCCCAGGGTCAGGCAACAGGCCGGCCACTCAGAGGCGGGGTCGGCAGTGGCGACGCTGCCGCCGAAGGTGCCGCGGTTGCGGATCGCCTCGTGGGCGATGAAGGGCGCCGCACGGGCTAGCAGAGGGGCGTGCCGGGCTACCTCCGGCGAGCGCACCATTTCGGCGTGACGCGTCAGCGCACCAATGCGCAGCCACTTGCCACGCAGTTCGACGCCGGACAAACCGGGGACGTGGTTCAGATCCACCAATACGCTCGGGGCGGCCAGGCGCATGTTCATAGTGGGCACTAGGCTTTGGCCGCCGGCGATCACTTGGGCCTCATCCCCGTGTTCGGCCAACAGGGCCAGCACTTGGTCAAGCGAACCCGGCCGTACATAGTCGAATTGTGGCGACTTCACGTCTTCGTCTCCTCCGGCAGCTCAGTGGCGGCAACTGGTGGCGCTACCACAATTTATCATTTGATTAACTATGCGGCGGCCGGTGGATCGATGTCAATGCCCTTGTAGTCGTATACGCAGGCGATGAAAATGGCAGCAGGCTTAGCGGGAGGAGTAGAGGGTGGAAGCGGAAAAAGGCAAACGACAGCGGCTCACGCCGGAGCAGCGAGAGCGGCAGATTGTCGACGAAGCAATCCGCTTCTTCGCCGAAGTCGGCTTCGAGGGTCAAACGCGGGAACTGGCCAAGCGCTTGGGGATTACCCAGCCGTTACTGTATCGGTACTTTCCGAGCAAGGAGAGCTTGGTCGAACGGGTCTATCACGAAGTCTATTTAAAGCGCTGGCAGCCACACTGGGAGGCACTGATCATAGACCGCAGCCGGCCTCTAGAGGAACGACTGATTGCCCTGTACCAGGAGTACACCCGGTTGATCTTCAACTATGAGTGGGTGCGCATCTTCATGTTTGCTGGACTGAAGGGCGTGAACATCACCAAGCGTTACCTGAGTATCGTCGAGGACAAGCTTTTCGTGCCGGTATGCACCGAACTTCGAGAGGTGGCGGGGTTGCCTTCCACCGACAAGGTGCCGCTACAGCCCGAGGAACTGGAACTTGCTTGGGATCTCCATGGCGGGATCTATTACCTGGCCATTCGCAAGTGGGTCTACAACCTGCCCATCCCGGAGGACCTGGATGGTCACATCGAACGAGTGGTTCACAGCTTCATCGAAGGCACGCCTGAGACACTGCGCTGGCACTTCGCCAGGCGCGATACTCAGCGGCCCCTGCCCCACCAGTAGCGGCCGTAGGATGGGCATATGCCAGCGATGCCCACTCGCTCCAGCCGTCGGATCCACTACAGCTGAGACAGAGGTGCCACGAAGCAAAGCCATGTGATGCTGACTCTGTGCTCCGAGCCAGATTGACTAACGCATGCCCCCTGCGCCTGGCGCATTTTTCTCCTTGATTTTTTCGCTTCAGCCGCTATGATCATTTTAGTTATCAAAAGATAAATAACGGAACGAAGAGGACGCATTATGGAGATTTCCGGTGAGCATCGTATCCCCGCAGCACGAAATCAGGTCTGGGAAGCGCTCAATGATCCGGCGGTGCTGCAGGCCTCGATCCCCGGTTGTGAGGCCTTGGACAAGGAATCAGACACCACCTTCACCGCCCGGATTGTCAGCAAGATCGGCTCCATCAAGGCCCGCTTTAATGGCAAGGTAGACTTCTCCGATATCAACGCACCGCACAGCTACACCATCTCCGGCCAGGGCCAGGGCGGCATGGCTGGCTCCGCCAAAGGCTTGGCCCGCGTCGAACTGGAGGAGAGCGGGCCGAAGGAGACCGTGCTGCGCTACACCGCCAATGCGGAGGTGGCTGGCAAGCTGGCCAGTGTGGGCAGCCGGGTCATCCAGGGCGTGGTTCGCAAGACCGCGGATGATTTCTTCCGCAATTTCGTCGAACAGGTCAGCGGCGGTCAGGCGTCCGCGGACACCGCAGCAGGGTCAGCTCAACCGACCGCAGTCATTAAGCGCCTGGGCTGGATCATCGCAGCCGGCGTTCTCGTCGCCGCGGCGGCCGGCGCCCTTATGCTGCTATAGCGAAAGCTGCCGAGACCCTCTTCCCCAATTACAACAGGAGAGCAAGCATGGCTGGTTATTGGATCGCTCTGGTCGACGTTCACGACCCTGAGGCGTATCAGGAATACGCCAAACGTGCCACGTTAGCGATCGAGAAATTCGGCGGCCGGCCAATGGCCCGCGGCGGCCGTAAAGTGGCCCTGGAAGGCGCCGAGCCCCCTGGGCGGGTAGTGATCATCGAATTCGACAGCATCGAGCAGGCCCAGGCTTGCTACCACTCCCCGGACTACCAGGAAGCGCGCAGCTACCGAGCTGAAGCGGCCGATGGCCAATTCATGGTCGTGGAAAGCCTTGCCTGACCATCCTCTCGAGGGGGTGGCCCGAGACACCGCTCCCCCGAGGGGGCTGCCGACGCCAGCAGCCACGCCAACTCTTCCGTCAGAACCGGCGCCAGCTCCAGCGGGCTGCGTCCGCGCATGGAAGCCGAGTTGTCCAGCAACAGACTCACCACGGTATCGCGCTGACACCGAGCGGCCCGCTGGTGGTAGGGCAGGGTCCAGTCCGGGCTGGTAACCTGCCGGTGCAACTGGCGCGGGTCCAGGCGTCCTTGCTTCTGCAGATCGCGCCAGCCGGCACGCGCAGGTTGCTGTCGATGCCGAAGACCTCATGCACATTGCACCAGACGTCCGGGTGCGCCGTGGCGAGTACCGGGGCAGGGCGTTCACGAAGCCCTCGCCGCGCCCCGCCGCAGCTGCTCCAGGGCGGCGGGCGTGTCCACATCCAGGAGCACACCAGCCCCCTCCACGGCCACTTCGGTTACCAGGTCCTCATGGCCCCCGATCAGGCTCCGCGCGCCCCGGTCTCCCTCTAGACGCTGTAGCTCGGCGAATAACTGCCGACCCAGCAGCACCGGGTTGCCACGCTTGCCCTGATAAGTCGGCACACAGATCGCCCGGCCTTCGTTGGGGTCGAAGGCGGCCTGTAGACAACCTAGATCCCTCGGGTTGACTCGCGGCATGTCCCCCAGGGCCACCAGTACGCCGTCGATCTCGTCGGGCAGGGCGCACAGTCCCGCCCGCAGGCTGCTGGAGAGCCCCTCGGCGTGGTCGGGGTTGTGGACGACCATCACGGGCAGGTCTTCCGTCGCCTGGATGACGGCCTCGGCCTGGTGGCCGACCACCAGATAGACAGGTGCTGCACCGCTTTTCACCACCGCGCGCACCACATGCCGCACCAGCGCCTCGCCCCGCCAAGGCTGGAGCAGTTTGTTGGCCTGGCCCATCCGGCGTGAGCCACCGGCCGCCAGCACCAGGCCAGCGACACGGGGGCGCTGGAGCACCCCATTGCGGTGCTCGCGACGCCAGTCCTGGGCGCGGCTGAGCAGTTGCAAATCGTCCAGGGGAACCGGTTGTTTCATTGGCCCACGGCCTCCGGGATAGACGGTGATGTCGTTTGCTGTTCGTGAGGGCAAGCCCCGGCACGACCAGTGGGCCATGTCCACCTCAGCCGCTGGTCTCTGCCCTCAAGTACGGTGTTCACCGACCTGGGGATAGACCGCCCTCTTCGACGCAGCACGTGCCGAGGAAGCAAAGGCAGGACAGGGACCGCTCTCGCGTCAGGTATGCCCTCAGACCAGGGCCAGAGTCAGCGGTGGGAACGCCGCAATCAGCGCCAGGACGACGAGCATCACCCCGACGTATGGCAGCACCCCGCCGAAGATGGACTCCACCGACACACGCTCGTCATTGAGTGTGGATTTCACGGTGAAGATCGAGATGCCGAAGGGCGGTGTCAACAGGCCGATCTCCACCGCAATCACGGTGATGATGCCGAAGTGGATCAGATCGAAGCCGAAGTCCACGGCAATCGGAGCCGCGATCGGGGTCATCACCAGCAGGATCGAGGTCGAGTCCAGGATCATGCCCATCAGCAGCACGATCAGCACGTACAGCGCCAGGAAGCCATAAGGACTCAGACCGGCATCCAGCACCAGATCCGAGATAGCCATGGGCACACCAGCCATGGCAAGCATACGGCTATAGAAGAGTGCGGCGATCAGCAGAATCAGGATGCTGATGGATACGCCACCGGTCTCGCGCAGCACCTCCCACATCCGCTTCAGCGTCAGCGAGCGTCGCAAAAGAGCGATGACGAAGGCACCAAAGGCCCCCATGCCGCCCGCTTCGGTAGGCGTGAAAAAGCCGCTGTAGAGCCCGCCCAAGACCAGCAGTACCAGGGTGATGATGGGCAGGGACTTGCCCGCCATCTGCTTGCCGGTGAGCCGTGGCTGAATCCGCCGGGCGTCGCCCAGTTCCCGCAGGCGCTCGACATCGAACACGAAGCGCGGGGCAAACAGCGCCAGCAGCACAATCATCCCCACGAAGCTGAACGCCAGTATCACGCCCGGGATCAGCCCGGCAATGAACAACTTGCCGATGGACTCCTCCGCCAGCACACCGTAGACGATAAGCAGCAGACTCGGCGGCACAAGCATACCCAGCACCGAACTGCCCGCCACGGTGCCGGCGGCGAAGGCCTTGCGATAGCCATGGCGGGCCATCTCGGGAACCGCCACCTTGGTGAACACCGCCGCCGAGGCGATGGAAACGCCGGTTACGGCGGCGAATACCGTGTTCGCCGCCACTGTGGCCACCCCCAGGCCGCCGGCTACGCGTCGCAGCAGGGTCTCGGCGACGTCGAAGGTGTCCTTGCCGATATTGGAGATACTGACCAGCAAGCCCATCAGGACGAATAATGGGATGGTGGCGAAGATGTAGCTGGATATGCCGCTATAAGCCGACATGTACATCATCTGCAGGGCCAAGTCGAAGTTGTCCCGGATGACCCATATGCCGACGAAGGCCACTGTCAGCAGGGCCACGGCAATATGCATTCCCATCAGCACCAGCAGGACAAGTGTGCCGATCACCAGGGCGGTGAGGCCGAGATCGCTCATCAGGAAGCCCTCGTTGTATCGGCCGATCCCCGACACAGCAGAACCGGAATCAGAAACAGGTAGGCCAGGCTCGCCATCGCTGCCCCGATCAATGCCAGGACGCGGAAGGGCCAGCCCGGAATCATGTAGAGGCCACGCACGCCGTAGAACTCGTTGCTCTGCCAGGACTGCACCAGCTCCGGCCAGGCGACATAGGTCAGCAGCGCGAACATGACGCTGCCCACCAAGGCGTACACTACATCCAGCGCCAGCCGCAGCCGCGGCAGGCGGCGGCCGATCATGTCGATCAAGAAGCCCGCGCGGGTCATGCGGCCACCGAGGATGCCCGCTCCCAGTTGCAGGAAGACAATGGCCGCCACGGACAGCCCGGCGAACTCGGCGACACCCGTCAGCGGCGTGTCGAGAAAGTTGCGCCCGGCGACATCCGCCACTACCAGCCCCATCAGGACGAAGATCCAGAATGTGCCGAGGGCGGCCAGCAGGTCAGCAAGGCGCACGAACCAGCCGACACCGGACGGCGTTGCGTTATGCGTGATGCTCATGGCGAGCCTCGTATCGTGACTTGGAAGAAGGCCGCGCCGGCCGGCGCGGCCCTGGTACCATGGCCGGCTTAGCGGGCGGCGGCGTCCCAGGCGCGCAACGGCTCGACGCCGTTCTCGCGCAGCTTGTCGAAGTAGGCCTTCAGGACCACCTCGGCATCTTGGCCATTGGCCTCCAGCCACGGGCCGACCAGGTTCGGCAGGCCGTCCACCCAGCGCTGCTTCTCGGTGGCCGGCAGCTCATGGATCACCAGCCCCTCTTCCTGCATCTTGGCCAGCCACTCCTCGGCGGTCCTGGCGACATGCTCGCCGTGACGCTCGGACGTGATCCCGCCAGCCTCGCGGAACGCGGCCTGGACATCCTCCGGCAGGCCGTCGAAAAAGCGCTTGTTGACAGCCACGGCACCGAAGGCCATGGAGCCGAAGCCGACACGGGTCAGTTCCGGTGCGACCTCTTGCACCCGGGCCGGGCCGATGCCGCTGGCGAAGGACAGGGTGCCCTCGGTGACGCCGGTCTGGATGTTGGTGTAGTAGGTGGTCAGGCCGCCATCGACGGGGATGGCACCGGTACCCTTGAGCCAGTTGGCGGAGGTGCCGGGGGCGTTCAGGCGCATGTTCTGGATATCGTCCAGCGTTTTGATCTGACTGGTGCCGTAGATGTCGTAGCTGTCGGTCACCAACGTCGACAAGTGCACCAGGTTCTCCCTGTGCCAGCTGTCGCGCAGTTCCGGCAGGTTCTGGCTGAGGTCGTCGAAGATCTGGATGATCAGCTTGTGATCGTCGGTGGCGAACGGGGTGTAGTAGGTGACGTTCTGCAGCGGCAGGTCGGATTCTTCCCAAACGGTGCCGATCATGCCGACGTCGACGATACCGTCCTTCACCGCCTTGCGGGTCTCGGAGAACTTATACAGGGTGCCGCCGTAGTTCTCGCGCCAGCGGATTTCGTAGTCTCCGCCCTGCTCTTCCAGGAGGCGGTCTACCTCGGGCTGGAAAACGTTCTTCATTGCCCACACCCAGATGTTCTGAACCGGGTGGCTGGAACCGATGTTGACGGTGATGCGTTCTGCCGCAACGGCGTTGGTGCTTGCGAGCCCCACACCCAGGGCAAGCGCACCGGCAAGGCCGGCCTTGAATAGTTTCATTGTTATATCCTCCAGTTGCAGACGACCGTCACGCTGGACGGTACCCTCTGCCTCGGCAAGGGAGGAGCGACTATTCCCGGGCGGACCTACAGCCGACTCGACTGATCTGACAATGCAGTGAACTGCCGAAGAATCCTATGCTCCTCCTCCAAGACGAGACACCCCAGTGTGGCGCCTCTTGCCGTGGCATAGATCGAATCATCTGTTAATCGTTCGATAAATTCAAGCATGCCACCTGAATGAAGCGCGCTGCTTTGCCGCTGGCCTGCGCGGTGAACGGCTTGGTGCGTTGGCGTTTGATCTCCAGGCACTGGCAGAGGGGCTGAACCGGCTGGATCGGTATCGGTAACAGCCACCGTTGTCGGTCAGCACGCAGGGGAAGCGAATGCCCAGGCTGGCGTAATACCGTAAGGTCCAAATCAGGGCGAGGCAGGCGCTCCAGCACCGTTCATCCGGATGGACGGTGCTGAACGCCAGTTGTGAGTAGCCATCTATCGCTGCGTTACATATTCCCAGCTGGCGCCACACGTATTCTGCTGGCGATAGGCTTGGCGACGCTGAATGATCGCTTTCACGGACTTCGCATCTGTCGCCAAGGGGCTAGGGGCGTGACGAGCGACCCTGATGGCAAGCGCTCTCCTCTTCGCGGAAACGGCGCAAGCACTTGTAAACCGTCCTCACGCTGATTCCCTGGGGCTGCGCGACCTCTTCAAGCCACAGCGCCTCCACCAGCACTTGGTAAACCAACAGGGCTCGACCATGCGGCGTAAAACGGTATCTATCGAAAATCACATCCAGAGGGCTACGTTATTGCCGCGAAATCCTGGCGCAAGTGATTGACCAGGCATTGCACCGCCCGCGGCACCTGCCGCGTCCACGGCCGAATCGCGAACAACTGATCGCCGAAGAAGCCCACCGGCTTCCAATCCGGCAGCACCTGCGCTAGCCGCCCGGGCCGGAGCTCATCCACGGCAGTGAAGTCCGGCAACAGACCGATACCCAGCCCGCCCAGCACCGCCTCCCGCAGCACCTCGCTGTTGTTGGCTTTAAACCGCCCGCCGACCGGCACACCGACCCGCTCGCCACGCTTACGGCCGGACTCGCGCTCGAAGCTCCAGCTCTGGGCGCTGCCGTCACGCAGATACATCAAACACTCGTGGCGGCTGAGATCTGCCGGGTGCCGGGGCACTCCGTGGCGCTCCAGGTAATCGTGGCTGGCTACCAGCAGAGAGCGTGACTCCCGCAGGACCCACGCCACATGGGTCTCCGGCACGGTTTGGGCGTGGCGGATGGCCAGATCGAAGCCCTCCTGGGCGAGATTGACGAAGCGATCGGAGAGATCGAGCTCCAGCCGGATCTCCGGATAGCGCTGCAGGAAGGCCGGTATCATCGGGGCAATACGTTGGCGCCCCAGCGCCACCGGGGCGCTCAACCGCAACAAGCCGCGCGGGTTGCCGGCCAGGTCCTTGACGCTGGAAAGGCTCTGCTCGATGCGGACGAAAGAGGGCTCAATGTCCTCCACCAGTTGCAGCCCGGCGTCGGTGAGCACCACTGAGCGGGTGGTCCGGCGCACCAGCGGCACGCCGACGGCACGTTCAAGGCTGGCGATGCGAGTGCTTACCGAGGCCTTGGAGACACCGAGCCGGCGTGCCGCCTTGGTAAAGCTGCGCACCTGGGCCAGCACGGTCAACAGATGCAAGTCATCGAGAAGTGGGGAATTTTTGCGAGCAGACATGGCACATCTTAGTTATGGCACACGGCCATTTGTTTATAAAAGTAAACAGTGTAATCAGATATTCGCGATTGTGCAGCAAGGCTTCCCCGCCTAGGCTGAAGACCAAACCAATCGCAAACGGAGTCAAGTTCATGGGTGTTTCCAACTCCACCTCTCAAATCACACACAATGACGTCGCTCAGCATTGGATCGACGGCCGCGCGGCACCGAGCACCGGTGAGCGCACCCAGGACGTCTTCAACCCGGCCACCGGAGAGGTAAGCCGCCAAGTAGCACTGGGCAGCGTGCAGGACGTCGAAGCCGCAGTCGCCAGCGCCAAGGCTGCTCTTCCAGGCTGGTCAAAGCTTCCGCCGATTCGTCGCAGTCGCATCCTCAACAACTTCCTGGCCCTGCTCAACGAGCACCGCGACCAGTTGGCCGAAATCCTCACCCACGAGCATGGCAAGGTGTTCACCGACGCTCAGGGTGAGGTGACTCGCGGTATCGATATCGTGGAATTCGCCCTGGGTATCCCGCAGCTGCTCAAGACCGACTTCACTGATCAAGTCTCCACCGGTATCGATAACTGGACGCTGCGCCAGCCCCTGGGTGTGGTCGCCGGCATCACTCCGTTCAACTTTCCGGTGATGGTGCCCTGCTGGATGTTCCCCGTGGCTATCGCCTGCGGCAACACCTTCGTGCTCAAGCCCAGCGAACGCGACCCCTCGGCCGCACTGTACATGGCCGAGCTATTCAAGCAGGCCGGACTGCCCGACGGCGTCTTCAACGTCATCCAAGGTGACAAGGTCGCCGTGGACGCGCTGATCGATCATCCGGACGTGAAGGCGGCTAGCTTCGTCGGCTCCACTCCGATCGCGCACTCCATCTACCGGCGCGGCGCCGAGCAAGGTAAGCGCGTGCAGGCGTTGGGCGGCGCAAAGAACCACATGGTGGTGATGCCCGACGCCGACCTCGACCAGGCGGTCGACGGTCTGATCGGCGCTGCCTACGGCTCCGCCGGCGAACGCTGCATGGCCATCTCGGTGGCGGTACTGGTGGGTGACGTCGCCGACAAGATCATGCCCAAGCTGGCCGAGCGGACGAAACAGCTCAAGATCAAGAACGGCATGGAACTCGATGCCGAGATGGGTCCCATCGTCACCCGTCAGGCGCTGGAGCGGATCCAGGGCTACATCGAAGACGGCGCGCAGAGCGGCGCCGAACTGCTGGTTGACGGCCGCATTGACGCCGACGGCAACCCCTTTACGGTGCCTGGCCATGAGGGGGGCTTCTGGATCGGCGGCACGCTGTTCGATCACGTCACCCCGGAGATGCGCATCTACAAAGAGGAGATCTTCGGACCGGTACTGGCCTGTGTGCGGGTGAAGGATTTTGCCGAGGCGGTGGACCTGATCAATGCCCACGAGTTCGGCAACGGTGTCGCGTGCTATACCCGCGATGGCAACGTCGCCCGCGAGTTCGGCCGGCGCATCGAGGTGGGCATGGTCGGCATCAACGTGCCGATTCCGGTACCCATGGCTTGGCACGGCTTCGGCGGCTGGAAGAAGAGCTTGTTCGGCGACATGCATGCCTACGGCGAAGAGGGCGTTCGCTTCTACACCAAGCAGAAGTCGATCATGCAGCGCTGGCCCGAGAGTATCGCCAAGGGCGCCGAGTTCGTGATGCCGACGGCGAAGTAATAACCGCAGGTTGTTGGGCGGCCACCCCGCCCTTTTTTGGGTTCTTCGCAGAAGAACGTAAAACGGGCACAACCAGAGGTCAAAGCAGGATAGAGAAACGGCGGAAAGTCCGAAAAAGCTGATATTCGCCAAAACCTCAGCCTGCGGACATCGCCGTTGATCTTACCTGGCATTTGTGGACACCGATCTAGGCGATCATCCGGGCCTCTGGGTTGATCTGCACTGTGCCGGCGCTGCAGGTTGTCGTCCAGCTCGATGTACTCGAATACCTGCCGCCGCATAGCTTCCCTGGTTGAAAATCACTCGCCATGGCTTGCCTCTACCTTGAGACCGTGGAATAAGTGATCGGCACAGGCATTGTCACAGCAGTTACCCTTGCGCGTTCATGCTGCACGTTATTCGACATCCGCGAGGCCGCCGCCCGGAAAAGTGGTGTTACGACCTGACTTATCAGGCGAGCTCCTGGTTGCCTCGTACATGTTCGCCCTCTTCCTGCGCGATACCATAAATTCTTACATGCGCATGCCAGCCCGTGTGGTTCGCAAACTTACGCCCCGTGATAGCCGTCCTCTTCAGGGTTCTCGTGGTCCCCCCGGGGCAGTTCACCAACCCAGGCCATGGCAGCGGCACGATCATGCCTGGCAAAGGTGCCGACCTCCACGACCTTGAACAGCCGGTCTTCCAGATGAGCAATATGCTTGACCCATGACTCGTCGGTGACTATAGCGGCCCGGTAGTAGTGATCGAGATCACCGAGTTGGGTCAGGCCATAGCCGATATCCTTCATCAGGGCGGGCAGCGTCATCCAGCGCAGGTCGTCGAGCTCGGCCATCAGGCTGACCCTGGGATGGGCCCGCTTGGCGGCCTCGATGGCATCGATGGCATACTGCAACTCCTCGGCGGTCACGACGCCACCCGCCTTTATCGCCACGACATGGTCCGCCGGATGTGAGATGAGGTCCAACATGGGCGTTCTCCTTGAGTGTAAGAGAGAAGCTAAGCGCCTCGGTCGCGCATTGACTCTACCAATGCTCACAGGGCGCAGCAGGGAGCGCACGAAAATGACACTGCCGCCCGCCAGCATCTGACTACAGCATGAGTCGCACAGCGTGATCCAGTGCCTGCGCGCGCCACTCAGCAAGGCGGATATGGCGCCACTGACTCGGCAGGGCAAGGGGAATGCCCTGGCACTGTAGCGCGGGGCCGACCAGAATACGCAGAAGATCTGCGTCGAGCCCGCGAGGCGGTCGCCCCTAGTAGACCAGGTCGTTCTCCTCGTCACCGGTAAAGCGCTGCTTGTTGCGATAGGGATAGACGTCGATGACGCGGCCGTCGATGATCGCCTGTTGCAGCCCCTTCCAGTAGTCGGCATCGAACAGCTCCGGGTGAAGCTGATAGAAAAGCTTGCGCAACCTGACGTCGGCGAAGAGGAAGGGCCCGAATTCTTCGGGAAAAATATCATTGGGCCCCACCGAGTACCAGGGCTCGTCGGCCAACTCCTGTTCCGGGTATATCGGCTCCGGGATATGCCGGAAGTTGCACTCGGTGAGATAGCTGATCTCGTCGTAGTCGTAGAACACCACCCGGCCATGGCGGGTCACCCCGAAGTTCTTGAGCAGCATGTCCCCGGGGAAGATATTGGCGGCGGCCATCTGTTTGATGGCGTTGCCGTAGTCCTTGAGCACCGCACGGGTCTCGGCCTCGTCACACTGCTCGAGGTAGAGATTGAGCGGGGTCATCATGCGCTCGGTGTAGCAGTGCTTGATGATGACCTTGTCGCCGCGCAAGTAGACGGTGGAGGGCGCCACCTTCAGAAGGTGTGCCAGGCAATCGGGATCGAAGTGGTCCTGGCGGGCAATGAAGTTGGAGAACTCCTGGGTATCGGCCATCCGCCCCACCCGGTCGTGGCGCTTCACCAGGCGGTACTTCTCGCGGACGTTCTCGCGGGACATGTCCTTGCTCGGATCGAAACGATCCTTGATGATCTTGAACACGGTGCGAAAAGAGGGCAGCACGAAGACGGCCATGACCATGCCACGCACCCCCGGGGCGATGATGAACGTGTCCTCGCGCCGTGCCACCTGGCGGTTGAGGGCGCGGAAGAACTCTGTCTTGCCGTGCTTGAAGAAGCCAATGGCAGCATACAACTCACCCTGGGGCTTGTCGGGCATCAACTCCTGGAGGTAGTGCACGAACTCGCTGGGCACCACCACCTTCACCTGGAAGTAGGCCCGGGTGAAGGAGAAGATGATCGACACCTCGTCGGGCTCGATCAGCACGGTATCCAGGTGCAGTCCCTCGCCCTTCTCATGCAGTACCGGCAGTACCAGCGGCACCTGCTGGCCACCGCCCAGCACCCGCCCGACCAGATAGGCGCCCTTGTTGCGGTAGAAGACACTCTTGATCAGCTCGATCTCGGCCTCGGGATCCTCGAAAATGGCGCCGGGAAGCAGCCGCCGGAGCATCTCGCTGCCCAGCGCCGCATCCCGCGCCAGGTCGACGAAGGGCGTCTCGAAGCGTGCCTCGCCCAGGGCCCAGCTCAGCCCCGCCGCCCAGTCTCCGCCCACCCGCTGGTGGCGACACAGCTCGAGGCCGGAGTGGTGCGCCGCCCGCTCCCGGGAGCTGTAGACGAACATCCAGTCGTTGCGGATGTGCCGGTGGTGAAAGAGCGAACAGAACATCGAGTTGAAGAAGGTCTCGGCCAACTCGTAGTCCAGCCGCTGGTCGATCAGCTCGGCATAGTGCTGCCGCGCCTCCCGCCAGCACTCGCAGTGGGTCAGCAGATCATCGTCGAAGATGCGCCTCAGCCTGGCCAGCGTGTCCTGGACCTTCTCGTCATAGAGGTCGATGCGCTCCGCCGAGGCCTGCTGGGCCTCGCGCCAGGCGGCATCCCGAAAGCGGCGGCTGGCGTCCGCGGTGATCTGCTTGAAGCGCGAGCGATACTCGTCGAAGCCATGCAGCACGGTGGCAGCGAGGTGGTAGGCGGGTGAATGCTTCATGTTCGGGCTCCGGGCAACGGTCCCCCAGCATGACGAATTGTGCACCGCAGGGCGAGCCGACCATGGTGGCGATCCAGGCGGTTACCACCGGCCTCACCCGCCCTCGCCCAGGGCCAGCACATACACCAGCGCGCGCCACAGGCTCCAGCCATCCCGCCAGTCCGGCGACACCGACACGTGTTGCAGGGCCCCGGCCTCGAAGAGGCGCGCCTGTCCCGGCGGCAGGGCATCGCGCAGGCGTCGGCTGTGGCTGATCGGGATCACCCTGTCCTGCGGGCCGTGGATCAGCACCAGCCTGGCCTGCAGGCTGTCGAGCGAGCGCCGGGAGGGGTCCAGCGCCTCGAGCTCCCTCACCAGCGAGGGCGGCAGCCTGGCGATCAGGGCCTCCACGCGGCCCGGGTCCTGGTTGGTCACCAGCGCGTAGAGCGCCCTCCCCGATGCCCCCAGCCGACGGGCCTCCCTGGCCACCGGCGCCTCAGAGTCCGCCAGACGCCGGCGGGCCATGGTCCCCAGCAATGTCCGGTCCCGTTCATCCTCCAGCCAGTGCAGCTGGCTCAGCAGCAGGGCCCAGCGTGCCTCCCGCTGCGGAGGGGGTGCCGCCCGGCCGGCACCGCCGCGGTCCTCGCCGGTAGTGACATAGCGCAGCATGTCCGTCATGTCGTAATAGCCGCCCACGGCCACCACGAAGCTCACCGCCGAGGCCACCTCCTCGTCCATGGCGGCGATCAGCGCCGGCCCTACCGCGAAGCTGACCGCCGCCACCGCCGTTTGCGACGGCGCCTCGGGCCCCGCCCGGGTGGCGTGGCGAATGGCATCGACGATCGCCGCCACCTCGCGTGTGCTGATGGAGTAGTCCCGCAGCCCCTCGAGTTCCGGTACCATCACCCTGAAGCCTACCCGGCCGAGGGTCATCGCCAGCGCCACCAGGCGCGGATCGCGGCGGCCCTGCTCGGTGAAACCATGTACCAGAATCAGCGACCCCCGGTGCGGCTCGGGTGGATGATAGACATCCGCCTGGTAGGCGCGGCCCTGCTGCACATACT
This sequence comes from Halomonas sp., assembly GCF_031581305.1. GTDB lineage: Bacteria > Pseudomonadota > Gammaproteobacteria > Pseudomonadales > Halomonadaceae > Halomonas. The sequence goes on along the minus strand of NZ_JAVLBC010000013.1, from coordinate 7,994 downwards.
CGAGCCCCTCCCGGCGGGGTGGTTCGGTACGACGCTTCAGCCGGCTCTCTTCGCTGCCCACGGAGAGGTCACCCAGCACCAGCAGGGCCTGATGGTGGCGGTTCAGGGTGGCACAGCCTGACAGCAGGGCGGGGAGCAGGCTCAGCGCCATCAACAGGGTCCCCAGAAGTCGACGAGATCTCATGTCGACCAGACTAGCGGCCATGCTGACCTCTCGCCGGACTTTCGCGGTCGCGACGGGGGACGGACGGGATGACAGCACGCGGCCAGCCGGCGACAATAGCGCCCCCTAACCCCCTGACGGTGCCCCGATGACAGCCGCGCTGAGCCTTCTCCATCAGGATGACCACCTTGTCGCCGTGCACAAGCCGGCCGGCCTGCTGGTGCATCGCAGTGCGCTGGCCCGCGGCGAGCGCGACTTCCTGCTGCAACGGCTGCGCGACCAGCTCGGTCGTCGGGTCTATCCCGTCCATCGCCTGGACCGCCCGACCTCCGGGGTCATCGTCTTCGCGCTCGACTCCGAGACCGCCGCGAGCCTCCAGGCGGCCTTTACGGCGCGTCGGGTGGAAAAACGCTACCTGGCAGTAGTGCGTGGCATCGGCCCGGACCAGGAGCGGCTGGACTACTCGCTGCGCGAGGAGGATGGTCGCCGCCCCAAGGCCGAAATGCCCGCCATGGAGGCGGTGACCGAGGTCCGCCGGCTCGACAGCGTCGAGCTGCCGGTCCGGGTGGATCGCTATCCCCAGAGCCGCTACTCGCTGATGGAGGCGCGGCCGCTCACCGGACGTCGCCACCAGATCCGCCGCCACCTCTCCCGGCGCGGCTACCCGATCATCGGCGATGCCAAGCACGGCAAGGGCAACCATAACCGCTTCTTCGCCGAGCGCCTGGAATGCCCGCGGCTGCTGCTCGCAGCGGTGGGCCTGGCCTTCGACCACCCGGTGAGCGGCCGACACCTCGACCTCTGCTGCCCCCTGGATGCCTGCATGACGACGCTCTTCGAGCGCTTCGGCTGGTCGGGCCACCTGCCGGCGCCGCTCCGACACCACGACCGCCCGAGCATGATGCCATGACCGATTCCGCTGCCTTCACTACCTCCACCGCTGGCCCGGACGACGACGATGCCCGCTTCGGCGGCATCCGTCGGCTCTATGGCGCCCGCGCCTTCGAGCATTTCCGCCACGCCCACGTGGTGGTGGTGGGCGTGGGCGGTGTGGGCAGCTGGACCGTGGAGGCCCTGGCACGCTCCGGCATCGGCAGGCTGACCCTGATCGACCTCGACGACGTCTGCGTCTCCAACGTCAACCGCCAGCTGCATGCCCTGGATGGCACCATCGGCCGCCCCAAGGTGGAGGTGCTGGCCGAGCGCTGCCGGGCCATCCAGCCGGGCATCGAGGTGGTGGCCGACACCGCCTTCGTCACCCCCGCCAACTTGGCCAGGCGCATCCCGACCGATGCTGACCAGCTGGTGGACGCCATCGACAACGTGGTTGCCAAGGCGGCGCTGATCGCCTGGTGCAAGCGTCGCAAGCTGCCGATCGTGGTGACCGGTGCCGCGGGTGGCCAGACCGACCCGACCCGCATCCGCGTGGCCGACCTGACCCGCACCGAGCACGACCCGCTGCTCGCCAAGGTGCGTGCCCGGCTGCGTCGTGACTTCGGCTTTTCGCGCAACCCCAAGCGGCGCTTCTCGGTAGAGTGCGTCTACTCGGACGAGCAGCTGGTCTATCCCGGCAGCGACGGCGAGGTGTGCTTCCAGAAGCCCGCCGACGGAGAGGCCACTCGGCTCGACTGCGCCTCGGGCTTCGGGGCGGCGACCTTCGTCACCGGCAGCTTCGGCTTCACCGCCGCCGCCCGGGTGCTGGCCCGGCTGGCAAAACAGGCCCGTGCCACGCTCTGATCACCCGCTTCAGACTACGTCTTGGGATCACGCCCTTGAGAACAGAGGAACACCCCATGGAACACCATTTCCCTCGCCCCGGCATCTATCGCCACTACAAGGGCTCACTCTACGAGGTCCTCGGCGTCGCCCGACACAGCGAGACAGAAGAGCCGCTGGTGGTCTATCGCGCCCTCTACGGCGACTACGGCCTCTGGACGCGCCCTCTGGACATGTTCCTGGAGACCCTCGAGGTCCAGGACGAGCCGGTTCCCCGCTTCGCCCTGGAGAAGGCGTTTCCCTGACGCAGGAGCGCCCCGCGACTTTCGCCGCGGGGCGCTCTCAATGCCCGAAAAATCGATGCGCTCGGGCGCTGCCGGGCGCTACTCCTCACCAGCCTCCTGCATCTGCTTCTGCATGTAGTTCTCGATGCCCACCTTGTCGATGAGGCCGAGCTCGGTCTCGATATGGTCGATGTGGTCTTCCTCGTCGGCAAGGATATCGCGGAAGAGGTCGCGGCTGACGTAATCCTTGACCTGCTCGCAGTGGGTGATGGCCTCGATGTAGTCGTTGCGGCCCTCGTGCTCGATCTTCAGGTCACACTCGAGCATCTCGCGCACGTTCTCGCCGATGTTCAGCTTGCCGAGGTCCTGAAGGTTGGGGATACCTTCGAGGAAGAGGATACGCTCGATCAGCTTGTCGGCGTGGTTCATCTCCTCGATGGACTCGTCGTACTCCCACTTGGCCAGCGCCTTCAGCCCCCAGTCCTTGTACATCTTGGCATGCAGGAAGTACTGGTTGATGGCCACCAGCTCATTGCCGAGTGCGGTGTTCAGGTGTTCGATGACCTTGCTGTCGCCTTTCATCACATTACCTCGATCACGGTTGTCAGGATGCTGTCTGCCAGCTAGGCATGGCCATCGAAAGCTGACCATCCCATACCATCACAGTCTAGGGAATGTCACACATGACTCAATCAAATCATGGACTTGTTAAAACAAAGGCGAACAATAGCGATTACCATCAGACAGCGTAGGCGAGCCCCTCGGCCGTGGCGCTCAGCTCGGCCCTGATCGCCTCGCGGGTGATGTCCTTGCCGGTGCAGGCACACTTGCCGCACTGGGTCCCGCAACCCGTCCGCTGCTGAACCTCGCGCCAGCTGCGCGCTCCGTCTGCGACGGTCTCACGGATTCGGTGGTCGGTCACCTTCTTGCAGAGACACACATACATAACATCACCTCACGCTGGCCATGAGGTAAATGTAAATGATTCGCATGGGTAGTCGCAAGCGAGATCCCGCGAAAACCTGGCGCCGATCAGCCCTGGCGCACCGCTCAACGACGCTTGGGAAGGACCACCACCCGGGTGCCGGAGGCGATGTCGGGCCAGCTGCGCTTCTCGGCATCGACGAGGATCCATAGGTACCCCAGACCAAAGGCGGCCAGCGAGATACCGGCCACCAGGAAACGCTGCAGCGCCTGGAGAGCGGTAATCGAGCAGCCATCGAGGGTCTGCACCCGCAGCCTCCAGGCCTGCATGCCCAGCGTCATGCCGCCGCGAGTCCAGAAGAAGGCGAAGAAGGCGAAGGCGCTGATGGCCAGCAGCAGGCGCAGCGAGAGCACCTGGGCAAGCCCCGTGCCCACCTGATCCGCCGGCACCTCCAGCACCAGCCGCACCACTGCCAGGTGAGCCGATACCACGACGATCCAGACCGCCAGCACCAGCAGGCCATCATAGAGCATGGCGCCCAGCCGCCGGCCGAGGCCGGCGGGCCAGACATCATCGAGTTGGTCGAAACGTCGTTGCATGAATCCCTCGGCTCAGCCAGTACGGCGTAATAGATAGAACCCCACCCCGGCACACAGCAGAGTCGGCGCCAGCACCGCCCAGGCCGGCGAGAAGCCGAATACCGTGGAGGCCGGCCCCAGCAGGTCCTGCAGGTACTTGAAGACCAGGCCGGTAACGACCCCATAGAAGACTCGCGTACCGGCGGCCACGCTGCGCAGGGGGCCGAACACGAAGGAGGCGGCCACCAGCACAAGTGACGCCATGGTCAGCGGCATCAGCATCTTCTGCCAGAAATAGAGCAGCGGCTGGGTCGCCTGCTGGCCCTGGTCGCGCAGGTAGCGGGCATAGGCCCACAGTTCGCTGGGCGCCTGGCTTTCCACGTCACGCAGCAACCGGTCGAGCTGGGCCGGCGTCATGGCGGTCTGCCAGCCCAGGATATCGTGGCGCGCGACCTCGGTGCGCGCCTCGAAAAAGCGAGTCACTGCCACGTCCTCGAGCTGCCAGTGGTCATCGCGCCACACCGCCCGTCGGGCGCTCGTCGCCTCGCGCAGGGCCCTGTCCTCGAAGCGGTAGCGGGTCAGGTCGAGCACGGTGTCATCGGCACGGATGGCCCCGAAGCGATAGAAGCTGTCACCCTCGCGCTGCCAGCCGCCGCGCTCGGTGAGCACCGCGCCCTCGCCCTGCATCTGCTCGAGGCGCCAGGCGCTGGCGAACTGCTCGGTGCGCGGGCTGACGAACTCGGCGATGACGAGAACCAACACGATCACCAGGATGATGGGCTTCATCACGCCCCAGAGGATGCGAACCAGCGAGCGACCCGCGCCACGCATCACCGTCAGCTCATTGCTCGACGCCATGCTGCCCAAGCCGATCAGCGCCCCGATCAGCACCCCCACCGGCGCATACTGGTAGAAGCGCCAGGGCAGACGCATCAGCAGGTAAAGCAGCACCTGGAAGGCGCCATAGTCGCCCTCCACGTCACCGAGATCGTTGATATAGGTGATCACCAGATCCAGGCCCAGCAGCACCACCTGTACCACGATGATGGCACCCAGCACGTTGCGGGCGATATAGCGATCGAGCCGGTTGGTGATCATCCGCTCATCCCCTTCTGCTGGGCCCGGGCCATCATCGCCAGGCCGATGGCCAGGAAGCCGCCATGGATTGGCCACATCCCCACCGCCACCGGCCAGCTGCCACGGCCGATGGCGTCCAGTGCCGCCAGCAGCAGACTGAGATAGGCCACATAGAGGAAAACGGCCGGCAGCAGCTTGGCAAAGCGCCCTTGACGCGGATTGACCCGAGAGAGCGGCATGGCCAGCAGGGTCAGGATGAAGACCATCAGCGGCAGACCCAGCCGCCACTGCAGCTGGGCCCGCGCCGGCTGGGTGTCATCGGCAAACAACGCTGGGGTGGTAGCGTACTCGGGCGCATCGAGTTCGGCGCTCTCTACCGCCCCCGAGAGACGCACCGCATAGGTGCCGAATTCCAGCCGCTCGGCCTCGGCTCGGCCGGGGTCGACGCTGTAGCGCTCACCGTCGGCAAGAACCAGGAAGCGGCTGCCGGTCTCGGGGTCGACGGTCTGATAACCGGTTTTAGCGCGGGTGACCACGCTCTCCGGGGTACCGTCACCGCGCGACTGTCGCTCGCTGATGAAGACCTCCTGCATCCGGCGCTGATCCTCGCTCATGGCCTCGGTATAGGCCGTGCGCCCGCCGCCGAAGTCCTGGAAGCGCCCCGGCGCCAGGGCGGAAAAGTCGAGCTGGCTGCGTTGTTCCTCGAGCAGCACCTCGTTGTGCAGGGCGCCGGCCGGGGTCAGCCAGAGGCTGCATGCCGCGACCAGGATTGCCACCAGGGTGGCAGGCACGAGGCTGACCTGCAGCAGGCGGTTGGGGCTGGTGCCGCAGGCTACCAGCACGGTGATCTCGCTGTTGAGGTAGAGCTGGCCATAGGCCAGCAGGATGCCCAGGAAAAACGCCAGTGGCAGGATCAGCTCGAGAAACCCCGGTAGGTGGAAGAGCATCAGGGTGCCGAGAATGCTCGCCGGAATCTCGCCTTCGGCGGCATTGGAGAAGTAGCGGATGAAGCGACTGCCCATGATCACCAGCAGCAGAACACCGGCCACGGCGGCCATGGTCAGCAGGATCTCGCGGGTCAGGTAACGGAATATGATCAACGCTGTCTCCCGGCCCGGCACCCCGCGGGGCCCGGCCATCTTCCATGCAATGACGCCTTGCCTTGGGTACACTGGGACGACTCGGCAACGTGCCGGCATTATCCAGAATCCCCCATCGCTTGTCTTGTGGAGCCACCATGGAATTCCCTGTTCAGACGGCCAACCCCGCCAAGGCCGAAACGGCCTGCCTCGTGGTACCGGTATTCAAGGACGGCAAGCTGCTGCCTGCCGCCGCCAAGCTCGACGATGTCAGCGAGCGGCTGATCGGCCAGCTGATCGAGCGCGGCGACTTCGATGCCAGGCTGGGCAATGTGCTGATGGTCCCCTTCGCCCCGGGGCTCAATGCCGACCGTCTGATGCTGGTGGGCCTCGGCGAGCGCGACAGCTGCCGGGAAAGCGCCTTTCGCAAGGCGCTGGATGCCGCCTTCACCGCCCTGGTGGCGCTGCCCGTCGAGGAGGTCGCCGTGGCCTTCACCGACGTGCCGGTGCCCGAGCGTGCCTGCGACTGGAAGGCCCGCATGGTGGCCGAGGCCGCTCACCGCGCCATCTACCGCTTCGACGAATTCAAGTCCGAGAAGGCCCCCGCGCCGCAGCTCGCCCGCGTCACCCTGCTGGTCTGTGAGCACGGCGATGCCGAAGCGGCTCGCCAGGGTGGGCGCATCGGGGACGCCATCGGCCAGGGCATGGCCACCACCCGCACCCTGGGCAATCTGCCGGGCAACATCTGCACCCCTCGCTACCTGGCCGAGCAGGCCGAAGCACTGGGCCATGCCGCCGGCGGAGCGCTGTCCGTGGAGATCCTCGACGAGGAGACCCTGGAGCGCCTGGGCGCCCACAGTCTGCTCTCCGTGGGCCGCGGCAGCGAGCAGCCCTCGCGGCTGATCGTCATGAAGTACCAGGGCGCCGAGAGCCCCGACGACGCCCCTCATGTGCTGGTCGGCAAGGGGATCACCTTCGACACCGGCGGCATCTCGCTCAAGCCCGGCGAGGCCATGGACGAGATGAAATTCGACATGTGCGGGGCGGCCAGCGTGTTCGGCACGGTCACCGCCATACTGGCCCTCAGACCCAAGATCAACCTGGTGGCCATCGTCGCCGCCGCCGAGAACATGCCCGATGGCCGTGCCACCAAGCCCGGCGACATTATCAAGACCCTCAAGGGGCTCTCTGTGGAGGTGCTCAACACCGATGCCGAGGGCCGCCTGGTGCTGTGCGACGCCCTGACCTACGCCGAGCGCTTCGAACCGGCCAGCGTTGTCGACATCGCCACCCTCACCGGCGCCGCCGTCATCGCCCTGGGCCACCATGCCACCGGCCTGCTGTCCAACGACGACGACCTGGCGCTGGACCTGCTGGATGCCGGCGAGACCGCCTGGGACCGCGCCTGGCACCTGCCGCTGTGGGACGAGTACCAGGAGCAGCTCGACTCCAACTTCGCCGACCTGGCCAACATCGGCGGCCGCCCGGCCGGCACCATTACTGCCGCCTGCTTCCTCTCGCGCTTCGCCGACACGTATCCCTGGGCGCACCTGGATATCGCCGGCACGGCCTGGACCTCCGGCAAGGAGAAGGGCGCCAGCGGTCGCCCGGTCGGGCTGCTCACCCAGTACCTGCTGGACCGGGAGGAGGAAACGCGCAGCGTGGAGAACGGCAACGAGCTCTAGATGACCCAGGTCGACTTCTACATCCTCCCGGATACCACCCTGGAAGCGCGTCTCGGTTTTGCCTGCCGGCTGGCCGAGACGATCTATCGCAAGGGCTACCGGCTGCACCTGCATGCCGAGGACGAGGTCATGGCCCGGGACCTGGACGACCGGCTATGGACCTTCCGGGCCGATGCCTACGTGCCGCACGCCCTGCTCGGCAGCAACCAGGAGGCGACGGTGCCGGTGACCATCGGCTGGCAGGACTTGCCGATGGCCGGTGAGCCGCCGCCCCAGGCGCTGCTCAACCTGCACCCCGGGATCCCCGAGTGGTTCTCGCGCTTCGAGCGGGTCGCCGAGATCATCAACCAGCACCAGGACGTGCTCACCGCCAAGCGCGCGTGCTGGCAGACCTACCGAAAGCGCGGCTACCCGGTCACCCCGCACCAGCTCAAGGTAAGCGCTCCATCAACCCCATCTTCTGCAGCTAAATAAGGTCCGTCAGACT
>NZ_JAVLBC010000200.1:0-5735 GCF_031581305.1 Halomonas sp. | reverse complement strand
AGAGGAAGGCCGACTGCAGGATGGTCAGTACCGCCGCCTCCTGGTCGGGAACGTCCTTCACCACCAGCGGATTGTTGCCGCCGAGCTCCAGGGCCAGGATCTTGTCCAGCTGGTCGGCGAACTGGCGATGCAGGATGCCCCCTACCCGGGCGCTGCCGGTGAACAGCAGGCCATCGATGCCGGGGTTTGCCGAGAGCGCCTGGCCGGTCGCGGCGGCACCCTGCACCAGGTTGATCACCCCGTCCGGCAGCCCCGCCTCCTGCCAGCACTGCAGGGTGAGGTCAGCGGTCAGCGGGGTCTGCTCGCTGGGCTTGAACACCACGCAGTTGCCGGCCAGCAGCGCCGGTACCATGTGGCCGTTGGGCAGGTGGCCGGGGAAGTTGTAGGGGCCATAGACCGCCATCACCCCGTGCGGGCGATGGCGCAGCACGGCGGTGGCGTCCCCCAGGTCGCGGCTGCGCTCGCCGGTACGCTCCTGGTAGGCGCGGATCGAAAGCGCCACCTTGCCGATCATCGCACCGACCTCGGTACGCGCCTCCCAGAGGGGTTTGCCGGTCTCCTGGGCGATGGCCGTGGCCAGGTCCTCGCGGTGGCCCTCCAGCACGTCGCGGAAGCGCTCCACCAGTGCCTGGCGCTCGTCGAAGGGAGTGCGCGCCCAGGCCGGGAAGGCGCCCCGTGCGGCGGCCACCGCGGCCTCCACCTGGGCCTCGGTGCCGGCCGCGCCCTCCCAGAGGCGCTCATCGGAGACGGGGTCGTGCTTGGTGATGGCCTCCCCCTCACCCGCCTGCCAGGTGCCGCCGACCAGCAGCTGTCGTCTTGCCTTCATCACGCCTCCTCCTCGGTATCCAGTATGCGCAGGGTGTCGCCGGAGGCGACCTCCAGCCGACGCGCCTCGACCTCGTCGAGCGTCACCACGCCCTCGGCGTCTGGCCCTCGTCCCAGCCAGGCGGCACGGAAGCCGGCCATCCCGGTGGTGGCGGCCAGCCAGCGCGGCCGCGGTGAGCCATCACGTGAGCCGGTCTTGATCTCCACCCGGCAGCGCCGCGACAGCCGCACGCCGCGCACGTCGTCGATGTAGGCCTCCACGGTCGGGCCGCCGTCGAAGATATCGATGTAGCCCTCCCAGCGCAGGCCCTCCTTCTTGAGCATGGCCAGCGCCGGGCGGGTGTGCTCGTGGACCTGGCCGATGCAGGCCCGCGCCGCTTCGCTGAGGAAGGGGGTGTAGATCGGGAACTTGGGCATCAGCTCGCCGATGAAGCTCTTCTGGCCAAGCCCGGTGAGCTTGTCCGCCTCGTCGAAGTCTAGCGGGAAGAAGTGGCTGCCCAGGCACTCCCAGAACGGGCTGCGCCCCTGGTCGTCGAAGACACCACGCATCTCGGCGAGCACCTTCTCGGGGAAGCGGTCACGGAACTCGGCCAGGAACAGCCAGCGCATCATTGACAGCAGCGCACCGTTGCGCTGGTGGCGTCGGTCCGCGCCGCGATACTCGGGGCGCAGGAACAGCGAGGCCACCTCGGCATCGCCGGTGTGGTCGGAGCTCAGGAAGAGGGTGTCGATGGTGCGGTGCAGGTCGAGCTGCACCGAGGAGTGGGCCAGGGTCCCCAGCCGGTAGTGGTAGAAGGGGATCTCGCGCCCCACCTGGCCCTCGATGGCACAGCAGCCGGCCAGCCGACCATGCGCCTCGTCCTCCAGCACGAAGAAGTAGAGCCGCTGGTCCTGCGGCGTACGCTCCTCGAAGGCGGCCACCGTCGAGGCGATCCTGGACGCCAGGAAGTCGCGATTGTCGGGCAGCGAGGTGAAGCCCACCCCGGTCTCCCGGGCCAGGGCCTGAAGCTCGTCAAGGTCGCCCTCGGCGATCGGTCGAATGCGCATTAGAGCTCTCCCTCGTCATAGCCCGGATCGTGCGCGTCGAGACTGCCGTCCCCCATCCCCGACAGTGCCAGGGGAGCGGCCAGTACGGCGCGCCCCTCCTCCACGCCCAGCCGCTCGGCATGTTCCGGGGAGAGCATCAGCTGGCCGGTGGGCGACAGGGCATAGCGCGCCACCACGCAGCGGAAGTCGCCGAGGCGCTGGTTGGCGACCATGGCCGGCTCGGCATCGGGCAGCGCATGGGCGGGACGGATACGCACCGGGTGCCAGGCGGCTCGGCGGAAGCTCGCCAGACGCTCCCGCTCGCCCTTGATCACCGGACCGGCATCGAAGATGTCCACGTGGCGCGAACGCAGGAAGCCCTCGGCCAGCATCTCGGTCAAGGCCGACTCGTGGTCGGGGTGCTCGCGACCGATGGCGGCCCGGGCCTGGGGCGTGAGCAGCGCCAGATAGAGCGGGAACTGCGGCATGACCTCGGCGATGAAGCTCTTCGAACGCACGCCGGCCAGGTAGTTGATCTCCTGGTAGTCGCGCACGAAGAAGTGACGTCCCACGCTGTTCCAGAACGGCGACTCGCCCTGCTCGTCCAGGTAGCCGGGGAAGGCCATGGCCAGGATGCTGGCGAAGCGCTCCGGGTACTGGGCGATGAACATCAGCCGCGCCCGGCGCAGCAGGCTCTCGGCGCTGGTGCCCTTGTAGCGGGCATCCAGCGACAGGGCGCAGAGCAGGGTCGCCTCTGAGACCTCGTGGGAGAGCGACAGGGTCGGCACCTCGCGACGCACGTCGAGCTGCTGCGAGGCGTGGATCAGCGTCTCCTGGCGATAAGTGTAGTAGGCCTCGCGGGCACCGACCTGAGCACGGATGGTGGCGGTGCCCGCCACCTCGCCGCGCTCCAGGTCCTCGAGCACGAAGGTGTAGTGCTCGTCACCAGGCGCCTCGACCTCGGCAGCGAAGGCGCGCTGGGAGCGGGCGATCCGCTCTTCCAGGCGGTCGCGGTGCGCCGGCAGATTGGTCAGCCGCGGTGTCGCGCTGCCGGCCAGGCGCTCCAGGGCCGGCAGGTCCGCCGGACGGACGGGGCGTATGACCAGCATGGCAGGGTCTCCGGCAAGTGGTGGGTCGTCACGCATCGTGGAACCGGGGCTCACTTCCCCGCTGCCAGCCGCGCCACCGCCCGCTCGAGACGCGCCATGCCCTCGGCGATATCAGCCTCCGGGATCACCAGCGAGGGCGCCATGCGCAGCACGTTGGGGCCGGCGATCAGCGCCATCAGCCCCTCCTCGAGGGCCAGCGGCAGGATGTCCTTGGCCCGCCCCTCGTACGCCGGCGCCATCTCGGCCCCGATCAGCAGGCCCATGCCGCGGATCTCGCGGAACACGCCATGCTGGCGGTTGATCGCCTCGAGGTGCTCGCGGAAGAGATCATGGCGGTGCTTGACGCCCTCGAGCACCTCCGGGGTGTCGATATATTCCACGGCGGCCAGAGCCACGGCCGAGGCGAGCGGGTTGCCGCCGTAGGTGGAGCCGTGGGTGCCGATGGCCATGGCCGGGGCCACGCGGTCGGTTGTCAGCATGGCGCCCACCGGGAAGCCGCCGCCCAGCGACTTGGCACTGGTCAGGATGTCCGGGGTCACGCCATACTGCTGGTAGGCATAGAGTGAACCGGTGCGCCCCGCCCCGGTCTGCACCTCGTCGAAGATCAGCAACACATCGAAGGCGTCGCACAGGTCACGCAGCCCCTGCAGGAACGCCGGAGCAGCGGGGATGATGCCACCCTCCCCCTGCATCGGCTCGACCATCACCGCGCAGGTGTCATCGTCGATCAGGTTACGCACGCTGTCGAGGTCGTTGTACTGGCCATGGACGATCCCCCCCGGGACCGGGCCGAAGCCCTGGGAATACTTGGGCTGCCCGCCGACGCTGACGGTGAAGAAGGTGCGGCCATGGAAGGACTGCGAAAAGGAGACGATACGGTGCTTGTGCTCGCCATGGTGGTCATGGGCCCAGCGCCGCGCCAGCTTGAGGGCCGCCTCGTTGGCCTCGCCGCCGGAGGAGCAGAGGTAGACCTTGTCGGCGAAGGTGCGCTCGACCAGGCTGCGCGCCAGCTTGAGGGCCGGCTCGTTGGTGTAGACATTGGAGAGGTGCCAGAGCTTGTTCGCCTGGGCCGTGAGGGCCTCGACCAGCACCGGATGGCAGTGCCCCAGGCCGTTCACGGCGATGCCGCCGGCGAAATCGATGTACTCGCGGCCCTCCTGGTCCCACAGGCGACTCCCCTCGCCGCGCACCGGAACCGCCTTCTGGGGAGCGTAGTTGGGCACCATGTAGTGGTCGAAGTCGGCGCGGGTCGGGGTCTGGCTCATGTCGCTCTCCATTCCTGGCATGACGGATCAACTATCATTCGGGACAACTAACACTCGAGTATAGGGAGCGTCGGCGCGGGAGGCTTTCAGCAATGGGACGGCGAGTTGTGTAAAAGGCAGCCGTCGTGCCGCCCCACGCACGCCGCGGCCCCCCCGCCGACGAGGAGTCCGAGATGTTCAACACCACGGCCTGGAACCGGATCCGCTACGGGCTCTATGCCCCGGTCTATGACCTGGTGGCCGAGCGCGCCTTCCGCGGGGCCCGTCGCATGGCACTCGGCCAGGTGACCTGGCAGCCCGGCATGCGGGTGCTGCTGGTCGGCGCCGGCACCGGGCTCGACCTGCCCTGGCTGCCGCGGGACGTCGAGCTGCACGCCACCGACCTCTCCCCGGCCATGGTCAGGCGCCTCGGGCGACGCGCCGAGGCTCAGGGCCGCGACGTCCAGGCCGAGGTCATGGACGCCGAACGCCTCGACTACCCCGACGACCACTTCGACGTGGTGGTGATGCACCTGATCCTCGCGGTGATGCCCGACCCCGCAAAGGGGCTCGCCGAGGCCAGGCGGGTGCTGAAACCGGAGGGCCAGCTCTGCGTGATGGACAAGTTCCAGGCCGACGACCGTCCGGCCGGCCTGGCCCGCCGCGGCCTCAACGCCCTCACCTCGGCCATCGCCACCGACATCACCCGCCAGGCGCGGCCGCTGCTGGAGGCGGCGGGCTTCGTCATCGAGCAGGACACGCCGGTGATGATGGGCTCGCTGTTCCGCGCCCTGGTGGCACGCAAGGGCGACACGGTGGCCGCTACCTCAGCCGCTCCTCGCGGGGCGTGATGCCGAAGTGGTTGCGGTAGGCGGTGGAGAAGTGCGCCGCCGAGGAGAAGCCGGTCTGCAGGGCGATCTCGCCGGCGGGGTGGTCGCTTTCGCGAAGCAGCCGACGTGCCTGCTGCAGGCGCAGGTCCAAGTAGTAGCGGCTGGGCACCGCCTGCAGGTACTTCTTGAACAGTCGCTCGAGCTGTCGACGGGAGATGCCCAGGTGCTCGGCCAGCTCGTGGGTGGTCAGGGGCTCCTCGATGTTGGCCTCCATCAGCGCCACCGCCTCGGCCAGGCTCTCGGGGGCATGGCCGAGCCGCGAGCGCAGCGGGACCTGCTGGGGCTCGTCGCCCATGCGGATGCGCTCCAACACGAAGTGCTCGGAAATGCGCTCGGCCAGCCGGGGGCCATGCTGGCTGCCCACCAGGGTCATCATCATGTCCATGGCGGCGGTGCCGCCGCCGCAGGTCAAGCGGTCGCGGTCGATCTCGAAGAGCTGGCGGGAGAGGCGCACGCGGGGGAAGGCCTCGGAGAAGGCCTCGAAGCGCTGCCAGGGCAGCGTCGCCCGGTAGCCATCCAGGACCCCGGCCCGGGCCAGCACCTCGGTACCACCGCCGATGCCGCCCAAGAGTACGCCCGCCCCGGCCAACCGGCTCAGCCAGTCGATCAGGCGCGTGGGAACACTACCGGACAGCGGGCCC
>NZ_JAVLBC010000199.1:2882-5736 GCF_031581305.1 Halomonas sp. | reverse complement strand
GATGGCATCGGGGTCCACCCCCTCGGTCGCCAGCAGCCAGGTCAGGGCCGCCGTGTCGTTGGGCCGGTAGTAGTGACCGCTGCGCGTGTCGTAGAGGGCGAGACGCTCCTCGTCGACCAGTTCCGCCACGTGGCGCCGCTGCAGCCGCAGGGGCGGCAGCGAGCGCCCCGTCAGTCCCTCAGCCAAGCACAGGTCGGCCGGGGTGGGTAGCGTGAAATAGGGCAGGTAGCGCTCGGGGTCGGTGGCCGGCAGCAGCCGCAGGAAGCCGCCGGCACGTGCCTGCTCGGCCTCCGCCTCGGCGACCAGTTGCGCGGTGGTGTCCGGATCCCGAGCAGCAGTGCCGGCCTCGGACAGGGCCTTTCCGGGGAGGTCGACCAGCGCGACCATGTCATGCACCAGCCCGCCCTTGACCGCCTCCTCGATGCGCCCGCCGGTTTCCGGGGCGGCACAGATACCCAGCGACGGGCTGAGGTTGCACTCCAGGATCCACGGCTTGAGGGTGTCGTCTACCAGGCAGTCGAGCCCCAGCAGCTCGTAGCAGCCACGCGGGTCGGCACCGGCCTCGGCCGTACGACGTCGCATGGCATCCACGGCGGAGATCGTGGTCAGCGCCACCAGGTCCTCGATGCGCGCGAAGAGGGCCTCATCGTCGTGCCCCTGGTCACGCAGCCACTGGCGGTAGCGGTCGAGGTCGATGAACTCCACTGGCACCTCGGCACTGCTGTTCAAGGCGTTAATGTCCGGATTGGTCAGCTGACTGTAGGGGTTATCGGCATCCTCGGGATCCCAGGGCTCGGAGGCCAACTTGGCGAAGCCCTGGCGGTAGAGGTAGACGCGCAGCGGCTCGAGCGAGGTGATCAGCACGTAGAGCCGCAGGACATACTTGTGGCCACGGATGGTATGGGGATTGGCCACATACTCCTGAACCAACCAGTCCCGCGCGAGAGGTGCCTCGGCGACATCCTGCAACACCCGCACGCCCTTGCCCTTGGACGCATTGGTCGGCTTGAGGATCCAGCGCTGGTCGGGATTGGCCAGGGCGGCCTCCTGCAGCGCATGGTAGTCGCCGGGTATCACATAGGCACGAGGAAAGAACGCCAGCCGTCGGGCAAGCTCGTGGTCGGCCCCATGGCTCTCGTGGATGCGCTCGCGAAGGGTGGAGAGGCTGTCATGAAGGCGGCTCTTGACGGTGAGCGCCGCATTGCCCGGAAAGTGATTCATCTTGCGCGTCGGTGACACCCGCCGGAACTGCGCGGCATCCGGCATGCCGGTGATCCAGCCGGCGTCCCAGTCATGCTCGTCCCCGACCTGCCAGCCCTGAGGTTCCAGGGCCTCACGGAAGAACCGATCCTGTTCGGCCGCTCGCTTGCCGCCCAGCCAGAAGCGCCTTGTCGGCGAATGCTGTTCCGTCATGCTCGGGATCTCCTGCCGGTTATCGTGATCGTGATGATCTTTGTTTCTGGGTACTCTGTCGATGCCGCGACACGCTCCTTACAGCGATAGCAACCGGCACCTGATTTGTCGCGCCTTGAATTATGGAACAATCGGTACTAAATTGCTCGGCATGACACGAGGACGCCCCATCGCATTCAGCCCGGACGAGGCTGCCAACGCCGCCATGCAGGTCTTCTGGGCACGAGGCTACGAGAGTGCCTCGACCCGGGATCTGCTCGAGGCCATGCGCCTCTCGCGCAGCAGCCTCTACCAGACCTTCGGCAACAAGGAGCAGCTGTTCCTCGAAGCCCTGCGGCGCTACCGCGAGTCCCTGCTGGGGCGTCTGGGTCGCCGGCTCGAGGCAGCCCCCTCGGCCATGGCCTTCCTGTCGGCCCTGTTCCGCGAGACGGCACGGGAAGCCGGCAGTGAACGCGCTGCCCTGGGGTGCCTGATCTTCAACTCCGCCAGCGAGCTCGGCCAGCACGATGGCCTGCCCTCGCAGCATGCCCGCCAGAGCATCGCCGCCATCACGGCATTGTTCCAGCAGGCAGTGATGCGGGCCCAGGCGGAGGGCGACATCGCCCCGCAACGGGATGCCGCCGCCCTGGCCAGCTACCTGACGATGGGCATGGCCGGCCTCAGGACCCTGCTGAAGAGCGGATCGGACGCCGAGCAGGCCGGGCAGGCGGTAGCGCTTCTCCTGGAGGGCCTTCGCCGCTGAACGATCCCTTTTTTATCGCCATTTATGGAACGTTCGATCCATAAATGGCGCAACGGCAGTACCCACGACCACAAAGGAGGCAACCCCCATGTCCGCCGACTATCAGATGCAACTCCCCCCCCAGACCCTCGACAATGCCGACGCCAAGGCGAAGCCACTGCTCGAGCAGGCCAACGCCAAGCTGGGCTTCGTGCCCAACATGTACGAGGGCATGGCCAAGGCACCAGGCGTGCTGGACACCTACCTGCATGGCTACGAGCTGTTCCGCGAGGACTCCGGCTTCGCACCACCCGAGCAGGAGGTGGTCTTCCTGACCATCAGCCGCCTCAACGGTTGCGGCTACTGCATGTCCGCCCACAGCATGCTGGCCAACAAGATGTCCCAGGTGCCGGCCGACGTGCTGGAAGCGATCCGCAACGACCAGCCGATTCCGGACGCGCGACTGGCGGCCCTCGCCGAGTTCACCCGCGTCATGTTCGAGACCCGGGGCAAGCCCGGCGAGGCCGACGTCAAGGCGTTCCTGGATGCCGGCTTCGAGGAGCAGCAGGTACTGCAGATCGTGCTGGCCCTGGCGGTCAAGACGCTTTCCAACTACGCCAACCACGTCAATCATCCCGAACTCGACGAGGCCTTCGCCGGCCACGCCTGGAAGGGCTGAGCGTATGCCCCCTCGCATCGGCGCCGGAGATAACGGCGCCG
>NZ_JAVLBC010000199.1:0-2782 GCF_031581305.1 Halomonas sp. | reverse complement strand
CGGCGCCGGAGATAACGGCGCCGTTTTTTATGCATTATTGGAATAATTGCGTCAGAAAGCATTCTTGCCGCCAGATTGCCTTCCCGGGAGGGCACGCCTAGCATCGTGTCATCCCTGATAGAGGAGGACGCCTCATGAAACGCACCCTGTTACTGGCGGCCGGCACCCTGGCCCTGGCCGGCCCGGCCCATGCACTACACCCCTCCCCCCTGATCGACGCTGGATGGCTCGAGGAGCAGCTCGGCAGCGATGACCTGGTCGTGCTGGATGTACGCTCCGCCATCGATGACGGCGGCGACCGAGCGAGCTTTGAGAGCGCCCGCATCCCCGGCAGCCGCTACAGCAGCTACACCGATGCCGGCTGGCGTGAGTCCCGTAACGGCGTGGCCGGGTTGCTGCCCGATGTCGAGACGCTGGAGAGTCTGATCGGCGGCCTGGGCATCGACAACGACGACACCGTGGTCGTGGTCGCGGCCGGTACCGGCCCCACAGACTTCGGCAGTGCCGCCCGCATCTACTGGACCTTCAAGGTACTGGGCCACGACGAGGTAACGATCCTCAACGGCGGCTTCGCCGGCTGGGAGCAGCAGGGCTTCGAGATCGCCAGCGGCACGGCGAGCGACCCCGAGACGGTCAATTTCTCGGCCACGCTGCAGGAGCACCTGCTGGCCACCACCGAGGAGGTGGAAGCAGCACGCAATGCGGATGAACAACTGGTGGATGCCCGACCGCCAGCCTTCTACAGGGGCGAGGCCCAGTCACCTGCCGCTCGCGTGCCGGGCACCATCCCTGACTCGGTGAACTTGCCCCATGACGGCAGCCTCGAGGAGCGCGACGGGGCCTACTACCTGCAGCCGGACTCCCTGAAGGCCCGCATCGACGAGCTCGGGCTCGACCATGAGGCGCCCACCGTGGCCTTCTGCAACACCGGACATTGGGCCGCCAGCGGCTGGTTCCAGCTCAGCGAGATCGGCGGGCAGGAGAATGCCAGTATGTACGATGGCTCCATGGCCGCCTGGACCCGGGATGACGAACGTCCCATCCAGCTGGCCGACCGGGGCACCGTCAGCGTGGGCGAGCTGATCGAGTAGCTTCGCCTCCTGCCCCTGACAGGGAGGCCCCGCGGCCGGTGACCGGCCGCGGGCGTCATCGTTGCGAGATCAGCCTCTCGGCCAGGGCATTGAGGTCGGCAACCGTGATGTCGGGCTCGATCCCCCAGGGGTCGAAGGGGGCATCCGGGATGCGGCGCACCCAGGCGGCGTGCAGGCCAGCATGACGGGCGCCGATGACGTCGAAGGGATTGCTGGAGACCAGCCAGGTGTCACCGGGCTCACTCTCGAGCCGAGAACGGAGATGGGCGTAGACCGCCGGGTCGGGCTTGAAGCGCTTGATCTCGTCGACGCTGACCACCGTCTCGAAGTAGTCGCGGATCCCGGCCTGCACCAGCAGCCCCTCTACCGCCTCATGGCTGCCGTTGGAGAAGGCCACGCAGCGGACCCCCGCTTCGGTGAAGCGCTCCAGTGCGGCCGATGCCTCGGGAAAGGCCGGCAGCCGCGCATAGACGCCCATCAGGTGTTCCTTGTCGGTCTCCGAGAAGCGTGTGTGCAGGGCACGATCGGTAAACTCCAGCGCCTCGCGGGTGCAATGGGAAAAATCCGCGTACGCCCCCATCAGGCCGCGGCGGAAGCTGTACTCCAGCTGCTTGTCGCGCCAGCACCGCGAGAACTCCGGAGCCAGGTCCGAACGATCCTGACCGGCGAGACGCAGTTCGAGTTCGGCGACCACACCGTGAGTGTCGATCAGGGTTCCGTAGACATCGAAGGCGAGTACCGTTGCCATACCTTGCTCCTTCCATCGGTGAGAGTCCCCAGCCTGCGCCGGGAAACCGGCCGCGACAAGTCGACCGGTAGCGGAAGAGCCCAGCCGATCAGCGTCCGGCCAGGGCACGTGCCCGGTCGAGGGTCGAAAGCGACACGCCGTTGCCGGAGAGGATCAACGCAACGCGCTGGCCTCGGACGTCCAGGCCATGCTCTTTGATGGCCGCCAGGCCCACCGCGGCGGCACCCTCCACCAGCCGTTTCTCGTCCTCGAGGATATCGACCATGGCCGCGGCGATGGCAAGCTCGGAGACGTGGAAGTGGTCATCCATCACCTCGCTGACCAGGGCGAAGGTGCAGCGGTTGTCGCGCCCGATGCCACCGCCCAGGGAGTCTGCGAGGCTTTCGACCTCCTCGACCGCCACGGGATGGCCGGCCTTGAGACTCTCCCACATGGCGGCGCCACGGGACAGGCTCACCCCGGTGACCCGGCAGGCGGGTCGAATCGCTTTCACGGCCGTACCGATGCCACCCAGCAGGCCACCGCCGGAGAGTCCGATGATGACCCGGTCCAGGCCCGGGCAGTCCTCCATGAGCTCGAGGCCGATGGTGCCCTGCCCGGCCACGACCCGCGGGTCGTCGAAAGGCGGGATCAGGGTCATGCCGCACTCGTTCACCAGTCGCTCGACCTCGGAGAACGCCGCGTCCTGACTGGCGCCGACACGCCTCGCTTCGGCACCCAGCGCCTCGATGGCGGCCACCTTGTTGGCCGGCACCAGCCGCGACAGGCAGACTACCGCCGGCACGTCCAGGCGCGCGGCGGCGTGCGCCACCGCCCGGCCGTGGTTGCCGGTGGAGGCCGTCACCACCCCGGCCGCCAGGGCCTCGCGGCCGTGGCGCTCGATCAGCGCGGCGATCATGTTGGTGGCCCCGCGAAGCTTGAAGGCGCCGGTGGGCTGGTGGGT
>NZ_JAVLBC010000198.1:0-5738 GCF_031581305.1 Halomonas sp. | reverse complement strand
ACTCGATCAGGCGCTCGATGTTTTCGGCCAGCACCTGGGTCATCAGGATGAAGTCGGTCTCCAGTCGCACCAGGGCGTCATCGCCATCGTCGGCCTGGGACGCCTCGTCGATCAGGGCATCGTCGAAGCGCAGCGACTTGATCGCCAGGTCGTCTTGCAGCACGAAGCTTAACCGGCCTTCTATCGACAGTGCCAGCTTGCTCGCCTGGCGACCGCTCTCCAGCAGCTGCTGGATCTCGTCGCTGTCGAGGTCGACCTGACGGGCCCGCAGAACACCATCGTCGCCCTTGGCCTTGAGCTCTACCTGGTCACCGAGTGCCAGGTCGGCCGGACGCGAACCCGGATCGCCGAGCCAGGTGGTCATGGCGCGCATGGGCAAGGTCTGACTGGCCAGCGGGGTCACCTTGAGGCTGCCCAGGGTCTCGCGCAGCAGGTCGAGGAGTTCCTCGGCACGTTTGCGGGAGCTGGCATTGACGGCGATCAGCTGGCGGCGATTGTCCCACCACAGGTCGACCTTCTGGCTGCGTACGAAGGCGCGGGGCAGGAGCTCCTCGTAGACCTCCTCCTTGATCGCCAGTTTCTCCTGGCGGCGCAGCTTGCGGCCCTCGCGGGTCTCGATGGCTTCGCTGCGCTCCTCGACCTCATCGCGAACCACCGAGGCGGGCAGGATGCGCTCCTGGCGCAGGGCGGTCATCAGGCGCTGGCCCTGGAGTTCGTGCAGCAGCTGCGTCCCCGCGCGGCCGGCCGGCGCAGACCAGCCCAGGCGACGCGCCTCGCTGCCCCCGAGAGGGCGAAAGGCCTGCTCGCTCAGGGCGGTTTCCAGGCTGGCGGCGTCCAGTTCAGGGGAGTCGTGCAGGCGGTAGAGATGCAAGTGCTTGAACCACATGGCGCATTTCCCGAGAGAAAAGGGAGCACATTATGGCGAAAGGGAGGCGCTGGTGCCAGCGGATGCGCAGGTTTCGTGAATTGCCGGCGTTCAAACGATGGTTTGAATATCGGGCGCCGGACTGACTAGAATCGAGTGCTCGCCTGTTAAGGAATCTGTCAATATGGATCCCCGTATCTCCCGTACCACGCTACGTGTCAGAGGCTATCACCTGGATGGCTATGGTCACGTGAACAATGCCCGTTACCTGGAGTTTCTGGAAGAGGGGCGCTGGGCTTACTTTGACGATCATCCCGGCCTTGCCGCGTTCCTGCAGGACGGAGACGTGGCCTTCGTCGCGGTCAACCTCAACATCGATTACCGGCGTGCTGCCGTTGCCGGCGACGACCTGGAGATCCTGACCCGACTCGCCGAACTCGGTTCGTGCCGCGCCCGCATGCGCCAGGAAATTCGCCAGGTGCGGGACGGCAAGCCGGTGGCCAGCGCCGACATCACCTTCGTGCTGCTCGACGTGGCGACCCATCGGGCCATCGAGATCAGCGGCGTGATCCGTGAGGCCATGGCAGCGCTTGTCCTGCCCTAGCGCCTTCAGAGCTATTGCAGTTGCATGGCATAGGAGCGCTGGGGACAAGCCGGAGAGGAGGTCCTACGCCATGGATGGCGTCGGTAGCGCCCATGGAGGGGTTTACAGCGCCTCCTCGAAGGCTTGTTTCCAGATCAGCTCCCAGCCTACCTAGCCAACCCTGATAGCCCTTCAGCGCCCTTGGATAGCTCCCTTTGCACCGTCCGGGATGGTATGATGTCAGGCTGATATTGCGCGCCATGTCACGGCCACGTGACGCGCCAACCTGTTGCAGTGCAAAGGATTCGACGACCCATGGGTGACATCGCCAGAGAGATTCTGCCAGTCAACATCGAGGACGAGCTCAAGCAGTCGTACCTCGATTACGCGATGAGCGTGATCATCGGCCGTGCGCTGCCCGACGTGCGCGATGGCCTCAAGCCAGTGCACCGGCGTGTGCTGTTCGCCATGCACGAACTCAGCAACGACTGGAACAAGCCGTACAAGAAGTCCGCCCGTGTGGTCGGCGATGTCATCGGTAAGTACCACCCTCACGGGGATAGTGCCGTCTATGACACCATCGTGCGCATGGCCCAGGACTTCTCGATGCGCCATGTGCTGGTCGACGGCCAGGGTAACTTCGGCTCCATCGACGGCGACAACGCCGCCGCCATGCGTTACACCGAGGTGCGCATGGCCCGTCTCGCCCACGAGCTGCTGGCCGACCTGGAGAAGGACACTGTCGACTGGGTCGACAACTACGACGGTACCGAGCGCATCCCCGAGGTACTGCCCACCAAGGTCCCCAACCTGCTGATCAACGGCTCCTCGGGCATTGCGGTGGGCATGGCGACCAACATTCCGCCCCACAACATGGGCGAGATCATCAACGCCTGCCTGGCGCTGATCGACGACTACACTCTCACTGTCGACGATCTGATGGAGCACGTGCCCGGCCCGGACTTCCCCACCGGCGGCATCATCAACGGCCGTGCCGGCATCCTCGAGGCCTACCGCACCGGCCGTGGACGGATCTATGTGCGTGCCTGCCACACCATCGAGCATGACCACAAGACCGGCCGCGATCACATCATCGTCAACGAGCTTCCCTACCAGGTGAACAAGGCGCGCTTGATCGAGAAGATTGCCGAGCTGGTCAAGGAGAAGAAGATCGAGGGCATCGCCGAGCTGCGTGACGAGTCCGACAAGGATGGTCTGCGGGTGGTGATCGAGGTCAAGCGCGGCGAGTCCGGCGAGGTGGTGGTCAACAACCTCTTCGCCCAGACTCAGCTGCAGACCGTCTTCGGCATCAACATGGTCGCCATCGACAATGGTCAGCCGAAGATCCTCAATCTCAAGGAGATCCTCGAGGCGTTCATTCGCCACCGCCGCGAGGTGGTCACCCGTCGCACTCTCTTCGAACTCAAGAAGGCGCGTGAGCGTGGTCATATCCTCGAGGGCTTGGCCGTCGCCATCTCCAACATCGACGAGGTGATCGAGCTGATCAAGGCTTCGCCGAATGCCAGCGAGGCCAAGGAAAAGTTGCTGGCCCGGTCCTGGCAGCCGGGTCAGGTCACCGGCATGCTCGAGCGCGCCGGGGCCACCTCCTGCAAGCCCGAGGATCTGGAGGAGGGCTTCGGCCTCAGCCAGGCCGGCAGCGAGTACCGTCTGTCGCCGGCCCAGGCCCAGGCCATCCTCGAGCTGCGTCTGCACCGCCTGACCGGGCTCGAGACCGAGAAGCTCCTTGACGAGTACCTCTCGATCCTCGAGAAGATCGCCGAACTCACCGCCATTCTGGCCTCGGCGGAACGGCTGCTCGAGGTGATCCGCGAGGAACTGAACGCCGTGCGCGATCAGTTCGGCAACTCGCGCAAGACCGAGATCCAGGCCAGCCATCTGGACCTGCGTCTCGAGGACCTGATCGCCGAGGAGGACATGGTGGTCACCGTGTCCCGCACCGGCTACGCCAAGACCCAGCCGCTCTCCGACTATCAGGCTCAGCGCCGCGGCGGACGCGGCAAGTCCGCCACGTCCATGAAGGATGAGGACGTCATCGAGCATCTGCTGGTGGCCTCGACCCACGATACTGTGTTGCTGTTCTCCAACCGCGGCAAGGTCTACTGGCTCAAGGTCTACGAGATGCCCGTCGCCAGCCGCGGCTCTCGGGGCAAGCCGCTGGTGAACCTGTTGCCGCTGGACGAGGGGGAGGCGATCAACGCCATCCTGCCGGTGCGCGACTACGACCCGCAGAGCTACATCTTCTTCGCGACCGAGCGTGGCACCGTCAAGCGCACCAGCCTCGAGCAGTTCTCGCGGCCACGCAGCGTGGGACTGATCGCCATCGACCTCGAGGAGGGCGACCGCCTGGTGGGGGCCGCCATCACTTCGGGTGCCGATCACGTGATGCTGCTCTCCTCCAACGGCAAGGCGATCCGTTTCGAGGAGTCCAATGTGCGTGCCATGGGCCGCACCGCTCGCGGCGTGCGTGGCATGAGGCTGCTCGGGAACGCCGAGGTAATCAGCCTGATCATCCCGCAGAGCCAGCAGATCGATGCCGAGGTCGATGTGAAGGCCGAGGCAGAGGAGGGCGCGAGCGTCGAGGCCGGCAATGGCGGCCAGATCTATATCCTCACCGCCAGCGAGAACGGTTACGGCAAGCGCACCCGCCTCGAGGAGTTCCCGCTGCGCGGGCGTGGTGGCCAGGGGGTGATCGCCATGCAGACCAGCGAGCGCAATGGCGCCCTGGTGGCCGCCATGCAGGTCTACGCCACCGACGAGATGATGCTGATCACCGATCGCGGCACCCTGGTGCGTACCCGGGTCGACGAGGTCTCGATCACCTCGCGCAACACCCAGGGCGTGATGCTGATTCGCTTGGGTAACGACGAAAAACTGGTCAAGACCGTACGCATCGATGAGCCCGAGGATACTGAGGAGGCGGCCTATGAGGAGCCGGCCGAGGCAGGCCACGAGACAGGGGCCGCATCATCCGACGATGGGGTGCCCGGAGCCGGTGCGCAAGATGCCGGCGGTGAGCCAGACCAGGAATAAGGACACGCAACGCTGATGACACGTCACTACAACTTCTGTGCCGGCCCGGCCGCATTGCCCACGGCCGTGCTGGAGCGGGCCCGGAACGAATTGCTGGACTACCACGGCTGCGGCCTCTCGGTGATGGAAATGAGCCATCGCGGCGAGGACTTCGTGGCCATCGCCAAGCAGGCCGAGGCCGACCTGCGCGAGTTGCTGGCTATTCCCGACAACTACCGAGTGCTCTTCACCCAGGGCGGGGCCAGCCTGCAGTTTGCCGCGGTGCCCTACAACCTGCTGGGGGCCGGCGGTCGTGCCAACTTCCTGCATACCGGCATCTGGGGCAAGAAAGCGATTGCCGAGGCCCGCCACCTGTTCGGCGACGTCCATGTGGCTGCCAGCAGCGAGGAGAATGGCCACAGTGCCGTGCCGCGCCAGGAAGAGATCGTTCTCTCCGATGACGCCGCCTATCTGCACTATACCGCCAACGAGACCATCGGCGGGCTCGCCTTCGACTACATACCCGAGGCCCGCCGGCCGGATGGCAGCGAGGTGCCGCTGGTCTGCGACATGTCCTCGTCCATCCTCTCCGCCCCGCTGGACGTGTCGAAGTTCGGCGTGATCTATGCCGGTGCCCAGAAGAACATCGGGCCCGCCGGCCTGGTGGTGGTGATCGTGCGTGACGACCTGCTGGACCAGGCCCGCGACGACATGCCGACGCTCTTCGGCTACAAGGCGCTCAGCGAGGCGGGTTCGATGGTCAACACCCCGGCGACCTATAGCTGGTACCTGGCGGGGCTGGTCTTTGACTGGCTGAAGAGCGAGGTCGGTGGCCTGACAGCCATGGATGCCATCAACTGTCGCAAGGCGGCCCGGCTCTATGCGGCCATCGACGGCAGCGGGCTCTATGCCAACCCGATCACGTTGCGCAACCGCTCGCGGATGAATGTGCCCTTCGTGCTGGCCGACCCGAGCCTGGATCGCCTCTTTCTGGACGAGGCCGAGGCGGCGGGGCTGCTCAATCTCAAGGGGCACCGCAGCGTGGGGGGCATGCGGGCCAGCCTCTACAACGCCGTACCCGAAGCCGCCGTCGAGGCATTGATCGATTTCATGGCCGATTTCGAGAAACGCAGGGGATGACCCCTCCTCGGGGAGCTGTAAGCTTTAAGCTGTAAGAAAAACCGTTGCCACTGCGTAGCTTGGTGGCAAGATCCCGGCTTACGGCTTACGGCTTACGGCTTACGGCTTACGGCTTACGGC
>NZ_JAVLBC010000197.1:0-5745 GCF_031581305.1 Halomonas sp. | reverse complement strand
CCGTCAGCGACTGGGCCTTCCCGCTCATCTTCCTGACCGTGGCCGGCATCAGCCTGGTCGCCTGGCGGGCCAAGCTGGCCGAGCAACATGACTATAGCATCACCGGCCTGGTAGGCCTGCTGCTGACCTTCTGTTTCGGCGCAGTGGCCGTGGCGATCGACCTGGCCCTGGCCGCCGCCGGCGCGGTGATCACCGCGGTGATCCTCGATAACAAGCATGAGATCCACGGCCTGCTCAACAAGCTTCAGGCCCACGAGCTCGATGCCGGCCTCAAGCTGCTGCTGATTACCGTGGTGATGCTGCCGCTGCTCCCTGACCGAGGCATGGGGCCGGGCGAAGCGCTCAACCCCTACGAGATCTGGTGGATGGTGGTGCTGATCGCCTCGATCTCCTTCCTCGGCTACTTCGCCGTACGCCTGGGCGGTGCCGAAAAGGGCATCCTCTTCACCGGCCTGTTCGCCGGGCTCTCCTCCTCCACAGCACTGACCTTGCATTTCGCGCGCATGTCACGCCAGAGCCGGGAGTTCGAGGCCATGCTGGCCGCCGGCATCCTGCTGGCCTGCGGCACCATGTTCCCGCGCATCCTGCTCTATGCCGCGGTGATCAGCCCCGGGCTGCTGCCGACGCTGCTGCTCCCGGTTACGGTAATGGGGGTGATCCTCTACCTGCCGGCGCTCTATTTCTGGCGTCATCACCGCCAGGCCTTCAGGGTCGACAGCCCGACCCCGATACAGAACCCCCTGGAACTGCGCACGGCACTGCTGTTCGGTGGCCTGCTGGCGATCATCATGCTGCTCGGCGAATGGCTGCGCGGCGCCTTTGGCGAGGCCGGCATCTATCTGCTGGCAGCCGCCTCGGGGGTGGCCGATGTCGACGCCATCACCCTGTCGCTGACCCGCATGTCACTGGAGCGCATCGCTCCCTCCACCGCGGTGTTGGGCATCGTCATCGCCGCTGCGGTCAATAACCTCTTCAAGTCGGGCCTGGCCACCGCCATCGGTACCCGACAGCTCGGCAAGCGGGTCGCCCTGCCAATGGTCGCCTCGATGGTGGTAGGCCTGGCGCTGGCCTGGTGGATATAAGACCTCCGACTTAGTCGTGCGATGTCCCTGTAGCCGCGCCTCGAGCCACCAGGCGAGCCCTTCGGGCCCGTCCTGCATCACGGCGTGGAGATTCCAGGCGAACAACGCCCCGCGACTTGGGGGACCAAGACCATCCAGTGCGACATGAGGCGCACCCACCATTCGTAGCGCACCCCCAGAGACAGGCCCTCCTCGCTCATCCGCCAGCGACCAGTCGCCTGCACATTCCTCCAAACCACCCGCTCGACGAACAGTTCAGCGAGCGGAAGCGGTGTCTCTCCCGGCCGTGCCACCTTCTCGACCCTCCCAAGCCGGGCAACCAGCTCGACCTTCCCGGGCCAAGCAACTAGGGAGCCTCGTAAGGCCGCGCCCGGATCTCGCCGGGTTCATGGCGATTGAGGATCTCTTCCGCCTCCGGCTGCGACGCCTCGGGAACAATCACCTTGACTTCGCTGGCCTCCTTGTCGAGGAACAGCTTCTCCCGAGGAAAGCCCTCGGAGACCAGTTCGTCGAAAGCGTTGGCGGCCTTGTCGATGCTGCCATAGGAAGCCGTAACAGTCTGTGTCATGACACCCTCCATGCATTGGGGTATGGACTGACCGGTGCGGGAAGCACCGAGACGAGACGAGGGAGGCATTTCCTCCCCTGCCTTCAGTGTAGTTATAGCTGTTCTCCTGCCACTAGCCACCCAATCCGCGCCTCGCTTGCCCCGGATCAAACCGAGACCATACAAGGCGGACAGAAACTGGCCTGAGGGCTACGCTTAAGGGACATGGATCCACGAGGCGAGGTCGCCGCGCATGGAAATACTCCGCAAGAGCCGCCGCGAGGCCCAAGCGGCAGTGCTGGACGATTATCCGTCGGTATGGACTCATTTCTCCTGGGACGAGGCGCGGGCGTGGCTTGACGGCCTGCCCGGCGAAGCCGGATTGAACATTGCCCACGAGGCAGTGGATCGCCACGCTACCGGCGAGGCCGGCGAGCGCACCGCGATCCGCTGGCTGGGCAAGGCGGGAGCGCGACGCGAGATCCACTACCGCGAACTGGCCGAACTCAGTGGCCGTTTCGCTAATGTACTCGATGCGCTGGGTGTAACACGCGGTGCCGGCGTCTTCCTGCTCGCCGGCCGGATTCCCGAGCTCTACGTGGCAGTGCTCGGGGCACTGAAGCAAGGGGCCGTGGTCACTCCCCTGTTCTCCGCCTTCGGCCCCGAGCCCATCGCGACCCGGCTGAACCTCGGCGAGGGCCGGGTGCTGGTGACCACCACCAGCCTCTACCGTCGCAAGGTGGCCCCGATCCGCGACCGGCTGCCGAGCCTCCAGCACGTGCTGGTGGTCCGCGACGACGACCAGGTGTTGCCCGAGGGCACCCAAGAGCTCGGGACACTTCTCGACGCGGCCTCGCCCGACTATGCGATCCCGGCCACCGACCCCGAGCAGCCGGCCCTGCTGCACTTCACCAGCGGCACCACCGGCACGCCCAAGGGGGCGCTCCACGTCCACCAGGCGGTGGTCGCCCACCACGCCACTGCCCGCTTCGCCCTCGACCTGCGCGCGGGCGATGTCTTCTGGTGCACAGCAGATCCCGGCTGGGTCACCGGCACCTCCTACGGCATCATCGCCCCGCTCTCCCTCGGTGCCACCCTGGTCGTCGACGAGGCGGAGTTCGACGCCGAACGCTGGTACCGGATCCTCGACGAAGAGGCGGTCAACGTCTGGTACACCGCTCCCACCGCAGTGCGGATGATGATGAAGGGCGGTTCAGAGCAGGCCCGTTCCCGCCGCTACCCCGCGCTGCGCTTCATCGCCAGTGTCGGCGAGCCGCTCAATCCCCAGGCCGTGCACTGGGGCGTGGAGGCTTTCGGACTGCCGATCCACGACAACTGGTGGCAGACCGAGACGGGCGGGATCATGATCGCCAACTTCGCCTGCATGGACATCCGGCCCGGCGCCATGGGCAAGCCACTGCCCGGCATCGAGGCCGCCGTGCTGCGCCACCTGCCCGACGGCGGCGTCGCGCAGGTCGACCATCACGACGAGGAAGGCGAGCTTGCCCTGCGCGTCGGCTGGCCCTCCATGTTTCGCACCTACCTGCACGAAGAGGCGCGCTACCGCCGCTGCTTCGTGGACGGCTGGTATCTCACCGGTGACCTGGCCCGGCGCGACCCCGAGGGCTACTTCTGGTTCGTGGGCCGCGCCGACGACATGATCAAGTCCGCCGGCCACCTGATCGGCCCCTTCGAAGTGGAGTCGGCGCTGATGGAGCACCCGGCAGTGGCCGAGGTCGGGGTGATCGGCAAGCCCGACCCGGTGATCGGCGAGATCGTCAAGGCCTTCGTGGCCCTGAAGCCGGGCCATGCGCCCGACGAGGCGCTGCGCCGCGAGCTGCTCGGCTTCGCCCGCCAGCGTCTCGGCCCGGCGGTAGCGCCCAAGGAGATCGAGATCCAGGCGTCGCTGCCCAGGACCCGCAGCGGCAAGATCATGCGTCGCCTGCTCAAGGCCAGGGAACTGGGCCTGCCGGAGGGTGACACCTCGACCCTGGAGACCTCCCGATGAACGCCTCGCATCCCCACGATGGCCTCTCCCCTCAGCCCGCCATCGGCGCGGCCGGCATGGATGACCCTGACCGGGCCCGGGTACTGCTGTGGCAGATGATCCGCATCCGCCGCTTCGAGGAGAAGTGCGCCGAGCTCTACAGCGCCGGCAAGATCCGCGGCTTCCTGCACCTCTACATCGGCGAGGAGGCGATCGCCAGCGGCGCCATGCCGACCCTGGCTGAGCGGGACAACGTGCTGGCCACCTACCGCGAGCACGGCCATGCCCTGGCCCGCGGCGTTCCTGCCGGGGCGATCATGGCCGAGATGTATGGCAAGCAGGAGGGCTGCAGCCGTGGCCATGGCGGCTCCATGCACCTCTTCGACGTTGCACGGCGCTTCATCGGCGGCAGCGCCATCGTGGGGGGCTCCCTGCCGCTGGCGGTGGGCTACGCCCTGGCCGACCGGCTGGCCGGTCGCGACAGCGTTACCGCCTGCTTCTTCGGCGATGGCGCCGTGGCCGAGGGCGAGTTCCACGAGTCAGCCAACCTTGCCGCGCTGTGGCAGCTTCCAGTGCTGTTTCTGTGCGAGAACAACTACTACGCCATGGGCACCGCGCTCGACCGTGCCCAGTCCCAGACCGACCTCGCCGCCAAGGCCACCAGCTACCACATGCCCAGCGAGTCGGTGGACGGCATGGACGTGGTGGCGGTGGCCAGGGTCACCGAGGCAGCCGTGGAGTACGTGCGCAGCGGCCAGGGCCCCATGTTCCTGGAGTACCAAACCTACCGTTTCCGCGCCCACTCGATGTTCGACCCCGAGCAATACCGCGACAAGGCGGAGGTCGAGCAGTGGAAGCAGCGCTGCCCCGTCGAGACCTTCGCCCGGGACGCGGTGGCCTGCGGGCTGCTCGCACACTCGGTGCGTGACGAGATCGAGCGCGAGGTAGCCGAAGAGATCGACACCGCCGTGGCCTTCGCCGAGGCGGGTACCTGGGAGCCGGAGGAGGCACTCTGCGGCGATGTCTATGCCCGCCAACCACCGACGGGCACGGAGGCGCGGCCATGAGCGACACGAGCCGGACACTGCCCTATCGGGAGGCCCTTCACGAAGGGCTTCGCGAGGCCCTGCTGAGGGATGAGCGGGTGTTCCTGATGGGCGAGGACGTGGGCCGCTACGGCGGCACCTATGCGGTCAGCCACGGCCTGCTGGAAGAGTTCGGCGAGGCGCGCATCCGCGACACTCCGCTCTCCGAGTCGACCTTCACCGGAGCCGGCATCGGCGCGGCGCTCAACGGCATGCGTCCCATCGTCGAGATCATGACGGTGAATTTCAGCCTGCTGGCCCTCGACCAGATCATCAACAACGCCGCCACGCTGCGGCACATGTCCGGCGGACAGCTCAACGTGCCGCTGGTGATCCGCATGACCACCGGCGGCGGCCGCCAGCTCGCTGCCCAGCACTCCCACAGTCTGGAGGGCTGGTATGCCCATATCCCGGGGCTGCGCATCGTCGCCCCGGCGACCCACGAAGATGCCCGTGGCATGCTGCTCACCGCCCTGGAGGACCCCGACCCGGTGCTGATCTTCGAGCATGCCCTGCTGCTGGGTGTCGAGGGCGAGGTCGAGGACAAGGTACAGGGGGTGGACATCGACCATGCCACCATCCGCCGCGAGGGCCGCCAGGTCAGCCTGATCACCTACGGCGGCATGCTGCACAAGAGCCTCGCGGCCGCCGAACAACTAGCCACCGAAGGCATCGACGCCGAGGTGCTCGACCTGCGCACCCTACGCCCTCTGGACGACGCGGCGATCATGGCCAGCGTGGCAAAGACCCACCGGGTGATGGTGATCGATGAGGGCTGGCGTAGCGGTAGCCTGTCGGCCGAGATCATCACCCGTATCAACGAGCAGGCCTTCTTCGAGCTGGATGCCCCGCCGGTGCGGGTCTGCAGCCAGGAGGTGCCGGTACCCTACGCCAAGCACCTCGAGGACGCGGCGATCCCCCAGGTCGAGGATATCGTCGCCGCCGTCCGCCGGCTGCTCGGCTGATCCATACACAAGGAAGAGGGAGTCACCGATGAGCGAGTTCCGCATGCCCTCGCTGGGCGCCGACATGGAGAGCGGTACC
>NZ_JAVLBC010000196.1:0-5803 GCF_031581305.1 Halomonas sp. | reverse complement strand
CTACCACGGTGGGGGTGCGTATCGGTGAGGAGTGGAGCGTACGCCAAAACCTGGCCGGTCAGCCGGGGGCCGCGCTGCTGTGGGACGACCCCGGCGTGGAGGCGGCAGTGATCGAGATGTCGCGGAAGTCGCTGCTCCGGTTCGGGCATGCCGCCGATACCTACGACGTGGCGGCGCTGCTTAACGTTCAGGATGACCATATCGGCGAGCATGGCATCGATAGCCTGGAGGCGATGGCCGCGCTCAAGGGCCAGGTCTTGCGTCGTGCCCGCCAGGCGGTGGTGCTCAATGCCGAGGATGCCCGCTGCCTGGCAGTGCGCGACTCGCTATCGGCGCCACGCCAGCTGCTGTTCAGCCGTGACCCCGGCACCCCGGCGCTGCGTGCTCACCTGGCGGCCGGCGGCGAAGGCGTCAGTGTGGTGACCTGGAAGGATGAACCCACCCTCTGTCTGCTGTCAGGCGATGCCGTGACCCCACTGCTTCCGGTATCGCGGCTCGCCGCCGCGGCAGAACCGCACCTGGGCAACGCCCTGGCGGTGGCGGCGCTGGCCCATGCCCAGGGGCTGTCGCATACGGTGATCGCGGCCGGCCTGGCGTCGTTCGGCGCTGCCCATGGCGATAACCCCGGCCGCTTTGAATGGCTCGATGTCGGCCAGCCCTTTGCGTTGCTGCTCGACTATGCACACAACCTCGATGGCTTGCGTTCGCTGTGCCAGCGCGTGCAGCAATTGCCCTGCAGTGGCCAGCGCCGCGTGGTGGCGGCCAACGTGGGCAACCGGCAGCGCCGCTATCTGGAGGCGGCCCTGCCGTGGCTGGCCAGCACCTTCGACCACTTCGTGCTGAGCGCATCACCGCCGCGGGTGTCGCAGGCGCCGGACTATGAGGGCGACGACCCGCTGGGCAACATGCTCACGGCCTTTGCCAATGGGCTGGCCGCGCAGGGCGTGATGCCAACTCACCTGCAGGTGCAGCGTGAGCGTCATGCCGCTATCCTGGCCGGCCTGAATAGCGCGGGCCCGGACGATCTGCTGGTCCTGCTGGCCGATCCCTGGGAAACCTACACGGCGCTGCGGGCGTGGCGCGGGCGTGAGAACGCTTGCGCCGAGTTGCCCGAACTGGTGGGGCACTAGAGTGCTGGCGCTGGAGGAGGGCGAGGCTGGCCTGCAGCCAGTGATGCTGACCGACATCGTTTAGGTAGACGCTGAGGACACTGACTCCTCTATCGACTATCGGCCACGACCGCAAGATGATCCACGTTAGCGTCAACCGGATATCGCCCCTGGGGAGACAGTTGCTGAACGGGTGGCCCGAGTGGACGCTTGCCCAGGGCCTGGTGACAACACTGGCTTACGTTAAAAATCTGGAGGTCGCCATTGATACTCCCAGTAGATCGAAACGACCGGTAAGGGCCGCCAGGGCCATGATCCACACCCTATCGGAGGAGCAATGGTCACTCCCTAGATCAATTTCTCTACCCCCCTGGAGGCCTCGCTTTCCAGGTACAAACGCGTACAGACGCCCCCCATTTGCCTGTGCCTTGACAGTGACCCTTCCCCACTCGGCATGCAGTCCAGGGGAAAGTGCCTGGTCAGCATCGACCACGACGACATCCCCAGCGAAGTCTTCAAGCCGAGCGACGACGGCATCAATAAGGTTCGCATCCACTACGATGGCCTTGCGGGTGCGAGCGATGGCTTCCTCGCAGGCAGCCCTAACGCCTTGATCCGGCGTTCCATCGGCCACCGACAGCAGTGAGATATCCACAACATCACAGGGGAAGCCTTTGCCCGCGATCTCTTCAAGATTCATCGTGGCCCAAATTGCGCCAGTCGTGGCGTCCGTCAAGGCACGCTGTACAAGCTTCCAGCCGTCATCACCAGCCTCAACGCGCTGTAATACCGACTCACCCAGAGCCAACGTCTTCTCCCAGAGGTCAGCACAGGCCGCCGAACCGGCCGGGCGAGCCTCCAGGAGGACCGGGATACGGCCCCCGCCCTCGATATTCATGCGTGACATCATCTGCCGATAGATATTGGCTTCGGGAGACATTGTCCAGTGCAGGCTCACGTCGGGCTGGCCGTTCACTTCGATGACGGTGGCCCCCACCTCGTGCCATGAGCGGCGGATATCGGGGCACAGCATATCGATTCCGGCCACATTCAGCCTGACGGCCTTGGCGGCGGCGACGGCCAGGGCCTTGTTGTCCGGATGCACGCTCGCCGTGACGTTTTCATGGACGCCAGCCGTGGTCATGTTGGGAATGGAGCGTAGCCTGACGAAGCGTCCTGCTTCAGGCACGCTCTCCAGGGTCAATGCCTGATGCTCCAACCAGCGATAGGAATCATCGTCCAGGGTGATGTTCTTCAGCGTGCTATGCTTCCTCGTGCCGCGAAAGGGATGTCGGTTGGCGATGTCGATGAGTTCTTCCACGGTGCTTTTGCCATCTCCCGTCACACTGGCGGGATGGCGGATGCTTGCCATCAAACATTCACCGTTCACCACCAGCAATCGATGATCGGTACCCGCCATGAAAGGCTGAATGAGCGCCCCACTGGGGGATAGCTCCAGTGCCGCCTCGAAGGCCGTGATCAGCTCTTGTCGCTGCTGGATGTTGACGGTCACCCCCTTGGCCGCGTCCTGATTGGTGGGTTTCACCACCAGGGGGTAACCAAAGGTCTCGACCGCGGCGGCGAGGCCATCGATGGATTTGGCCACAAGCGTTCGGGGAACCGGGATCCCCATATTGGCAAGTCGGCGACCCGTCTGCCACTTGTTGCGTGCCAAGCGCATGGCGATGCCACTTGTCGCATCGTTCATGCTCGACTCGATCCAGCGGGAATGACGCCCCCAGCCGATCTGGAGCGTGTCCTGAGCAATGGGGGCAACAGGGTAACCTTCGTTGAGGGCGGCCAGAGCGAAACGTTGCGTATTCAGCCCCATCTGTGCGGGCCGCACCCTGTCCAGCCATTGGATAAAGCCTTCTTGCCATTGAGCGTGGGCCTCGGCAAGACGCAGGGGCGGTGCAGACAGGACAATCAACACCCAGCGTACGGCATGCCGCAGGGCCTCTTTCAGCAATTCCTTGTGATACCAGGGCACGGCGAACGAGAGTCCCGAGCGGCTCGCGCTGAGCACTTTTCCCCAGCCGACCGGGAGACGTGCATAGCGTTGCATGAGTACGCCAGTGGCCGCGAACCATTCGGCCAATAACAAAAAGACGCTGCCATCATTTTCCACCCCACCCTCCATCAGGAAGGCGCCCGGCCAGCTCTGTGGCGGCGCCAGGTACAGCGGCTCATCGGGCATCATGGCAGGTGCCAGCTCCGCCAGCTTGCCGAGCCGAGCCCGCAGCCCCGTCACTCGGCCCTTCAAGGTCAGGTGAATAACGGCAGTGGATTGGCTCAGCCCGAACCGGCAGCCGGGCAAGCACTTGAGGCTGAGCTGCTGCACATCGATGCTGCTACTTCCGGAAGTGGTCCAACCATGATCGGTCATCTGAGCTTAACGTCCATCCGTCTTCATCAAGTCATGGGTCGTCGAGAGGCTGCGACTCGGACGGGCCTGATTGAAAAGTAATTGGAAAAGGGCATCCGCTACAATAACAGAGTTGCCCATTTATTTGCGTAGGTACCCTGGAATGGGTCGACTGGTTCAATCATCGCCGGCTCTTGGAGCCGATCGGCAACATGCCGCCAGCCGAACGAGAAGCGTTATATTATGAGCAACAGGGTCAGGCCAAAAAGTCGGCCTGACTCAAACCAGCGGGTCTCCGAGAAAGCCGGGGCGGTTCAGGCCGGAGTCAGGATCCTGCACGGAGCCTCCTGTCCCATGAGCCAGCGCCCGCTGGCCTTTGTCGAGGATGCGGCCCGATGCCCTCGCATGGGCGGTGTGCTAGAGTGTCGAAGTGCTCGATTTAACGGAGTTGGGCTCCGGCCGCGAGTCGACTCGATTTCATGAGCATTGTCACCACTCGCAATGGCATCACGAGGAGCCCAGCCCCATGAGCGATTGGATCGTCCTGTCCGCCCGAAAGCATGCCGAGCACGGCTGGCGACCGCGCCAGGGCTATCATCACGTCCGAACCATGGCCTCGCTGCCGGTGCTGCTGGCCGAGCTGCCCGAACTGGTGGGGCACTATGTGCTGGCGCTGGAGGAGGGTGAGGCCGGCCTTCAGCCGGTGGTGCTGACCGACATCGGCTTTGGCCGCAACCTCTATGTCGATGCCCAGGGCCGCTGGCTGGCGCGCTATGTGCCGGCCGCCTTGCGCGGCCACCCCTTTCACCTGCAGGAGCGCGACGACGGCAAGGCCGAGCTGTGCCTGCATGCCGAGCACCTGACGGATGACCCCGCGGCGCCGCGCCTGTTTGATGCCCAGGGCCAGCTGGCCAAGGAGCCGCAGCGGGCGGGGCACTTCCTGCAGCAGTGCCGGGAGCAGCGCGCCGCCACCCTGGCGGCCTGTGCGGCCCTCCAGGAAGCGGGCCTGGTGGTGGCCTGGCCGCTCAAGGCACGCCTGGAAGAGGACGCCGACCCCGTGGCACTGCCCGGGCTGTGGCGGGTGGACGAGCAGGCCCTGGCCGAGCTCTCCGCCGCCAGCCTGCAGCGTCTCAATCGGCTCGGCGCGTTGCGGCTGGCTTTCCTGCAGCCGCCGTCGCTGCGCCAGCTTCACCTGCTGACCCAGCGGGGTGAGCACCTGGCGCGGCAGGGGGCCCTGGGTCTCGAGCCGACGCCCCCCGAATCGCTGGACGAGTGGTTCGGTGACGATGACGACCTGAGCTTCGATTTCGATAACTGATGAGCTGGCGGGATCTGCCTCAGTCTTGCATTATCAGTTCGGCGTCGGTCAGGCGCCATGCCAGATCGGCGCTGGCCTGGTGAAGCAACAGCCGCGCCTCGAGGTGGCGGGTGCCTTCGGGTACTCGGGCATCTAGCGTCAAGCGCCGCTTCTCGCCGGCCTGTAGCGTCTGAGGTGCGGCTTGGGCCACCGTCTGGTTGCCCAGCGCGGCCACCAGGTCGAGTTGCCATTCGGCCTTCCCGGCCAGCACCTCAATCTGCATCTCGACCCGTGCCTGACCGCCCTGCGGCATATGCGTATAGTTGGCAAACAGCATGGCGCCGGACTTGCACCCTGAGCCCTCCAGCGTCGCACTTGATTGGCCGGCGTTGGGGGGCTGCAGGCATTCGGCATGCTGGGTCAGTTCGGGCTTCAGCAGTGCCAGATGGTTCGTGCGCTGGGGGGCGGCGCGCTGAAGGTCGAGGGTGATCTCGGGAGCGTCGTCCTGCCATAGCCGTTCCAGCCAGCTCGGTGTCACGAGCCGCATGCTGGCCTCCTCAAGGGTGATCGCTCCTTTCCCGGGGCTCAGCGGGCGCACCCGCAGCAGGTTTTCCAGCCGCGTCTGGCGTTGCGGCAGGGGAATGCGGTAATGCACGGCCAGGGTGTCACCCGAGCGCAGCAGTGGCAGAGTGGTTTCGTGCACAATCCCCTTGGCGCTGGTCAGATAGTGCTCCACCTTGACGTTGTCGCGTTCCTGCACCGCCAGCCTGAAGCTGCCCTCTAACGTTACCGGACCCGGCGTGGTGAGGTACTGCCCCCCTGTCAGCAGGCGGCTCTGGTGGGCGCTGGGGAGCTGGCGAGGCCCTGGCTCGGCCAGGCGAAAGGCATCGCCTTTGGCTGTCTCCGGCTGGTGGGACCGTCGGCTGTAGGCGGCTGCCTGGCGGAGAAGTTCGAGTTCTGCATCGTCATGTTCAGCCGGGTGGTGTTGCACCAGTTGCCAGGGGGTGTTCGCGAAAGAGTGGGTCCGGCACT
>NZ_JAVLBC010000195.1:0-5812 GCF_031581305.1 Halomonas sp. | reverse complement strand
GCCACCGATGCCCCAACCCGCTCCGGCACCGACACCGGTCATCAGCACATAGGCCAGTGCCACGCCGAAATAGACGAGCATCCGAAAGATGATGAAGGGCAGCGTCCGCACCATCAGCCCCAGCGCCTGCCCGATACGAAAATCCCACATGACGACTCCACCTTATCGAAAAGAAGACCACGGCAAGCAGCCTTTGGCTAACACCTTAATGCTTTCGTTATTCACTCTGGAGCCCGGGCGATGCCACCGGATCAGGATCCTTGGCCTCCAGGCGAAGATAGGCTTCCAGCTCGTCGCGTATATCGTCGAGGATGTCATCGGGATGCGTGATACGCATATAGAAGATTGAAAAGTAGATGACCTTGACCGAAGTGGTCATGCGCTCCAGCACCACGCTGAACAGCTTGGCGAACCAGAGCGCGACGAGAATCGGCAGCACGGAGATCGGCAGGGTTTCCGGAAGAGGGCCTGCGCCGGCAAGATTGCTACCCTGCAAAGGATCCCCCAGAGAGTAACCTGGCAGGCTATCACCCACCCAGAGGCCGATCACCAGCCCCATCAGCAGCGTCAGGGCGTAGACCGGAAACATGATGGTGCCCACGGCTCGCGACGCCACGTCGATGCCGAATACCCCCGCCAATGTCTCCGGTACACTCTCTTTGAGACGCCCCATGCGTGATACGCTCTCTCGCATGCCATAGCCGTCAACCACCACCGAGGGCAGCAGATAGTGGTTGACCAGGTCCCAGACCTCACGCAGACCTTTCAGCACAAACGACAGCAGGACGCCAACGGGACCGAAGCGCAACGTCCAGCTCAGCATGCCGTTGAGCAACATATCCATCAGGGCGATGCCCCGAGCACTTCCCTTCAGCGTCTTGACTCGAGCCTTGGCCTCGGCGGCGGAGCGTTTCTCACCTTGCAAGGCCTCGGTCACCAGCCAACTCTGCCTTAGCTCCTGACGCGTGTAATAGAAATACTTGTACAGGAACATTCCCAGGCTCAGCAGCAGGGGCAACGTACCGCCATTGTTCCCCCAGATACTGATCACGCTGTAAAAGAACAGGCTGACCATGACCGCGGCGTAGAGGCACATGCGAATCCACGGCCGCAAGATGCCCGGGTCCCGGCCCACCAGGCTGAAAGTATGCTTGAGCAGATAGCCAAGCTGCTCGAGTCGCTCCCGAACACCGGGCTGGCGCAAGGTTTCGGCTGTCATAACGTTAACTCCCTTGGATAGGGCATCAAGACGGGGATTAACTGCACTGGAACCGCAGTCTGGCGATCATGACCTGCGATCAGGTGAGCATACCCCACAAGAACGCCGCTAGAGGCATAGCACGATATCTGGTAAACACCATAGTCCTTGGGCCCGGTAGCGTCCCCCTTCATTCGAACGGGGTAAGCGCGCATTCTGATCGCTAGAGTGAGTAGCCACTGGCCGGAGCCGTGGCGATGACACCGCAGAACATGCAAAAGGGTGAAGACAATGAAGCTGATCAGGCCTTGTGTCCTGGCGACCGCACTGCTTCTCCCGGTCCCCGGGCTCGCCCAAGACGCTGCCAAACCGCTGCCCCCGGCCGCAGGG
The DNA here is from genome assembly GCF_031581305.1 of Halomonas sp. GTDB lineage: Bacteria > Pseudomonadota > Gammaproteobacteria > Pseudomonadales > Halomonadaceae > Halomonas. The sequence continues at coordinate 4,224 of NZ_JAVLBC010000195.1, read as the reverse complement.
GAGGTCATACTGACGGTCGCTGGCCAACTGCCAACAACTCACCCGGGCGAGGAGATCCCCCTGGATCGCGCCTTTCTGGACACGCTGCCGCACCGCGAACTGGTCACTTCCACCTCCGTCACCGATGGCAAGCACCACTTCGAAGGTTTCCTGATGCGGGATCTTCTGGAACGACTGGGCACCGGCGGAGATACCGCCGTGGCCATTGCGCTCAACGACTATATCGTCGAGATACCAGTCCGGGACTTCCACGACTATGACGTCGTGGTCGCCACCCACATGGACGGCCAACAACTGACCCGTCGCGACAAGGGCCCGCTGTGGATCGTCTATCCACGGGATGACCATACCGAGCTCCAGGACATACGCTACGACTACCGCTGGGTGTGGCAGCTTCGGCGTCTCGAGATCCAGTGATGCCCGGGCTGCGTCGCTTTCCCGCCTACCTGGTCACCAGCCTGGCGATCCTGGCCTTCACGGCCTTCCTGGCTTTTGCGCTGATTCGGCTGTTTCAGGTCGAGAAGGACATGCGCGACAACGTGGACGAGAACATGCTGTGGGTGGTGACTCAGGCCCAGGTCGCCAGCCATCGTCTGGACCAGGCAGTGAACCGTCGCGCGCTGGGCGACACGGACGAAGATCCCGAGCTGCGCCTGGACATCCTCTCCAGTCGGCTGACGCTGATGGACGACGGGCCCCAGCGCCGCTACCTCGCCGCCCGGGGGCTGGAGGCACCCCTGAACACCGCGCTGGATCACCTGGATGCCCTGCGTACCTCGGTGGAGGACACTGCGACCGCAGAGCGATTTCGCCCACAGGCCATGGCTCCCCACCTGGACGGGCTGATGACCCGCCTCAACCGCATTGCCAATGCAGTCATGATGGCCGAATGGGAAAGTACCGGCGCCCGTCTCGATACCTATCGCAGCAGCCTGATGCAGGTGATCGGCTCCGTGGTCGGCATCACCCTGAGCGGGCTCGGCCTGATGCTGCTGCTGATCCACGCCCTGCGTCAGCGGCGTATCGCCCAGCGGGCGCTGACGGCCCACCGTGATCAGCTGGAGGTGGAGGTCGCCCGGCACATCAGCCGCTACAAGACGACCGCCGATGCCCTGGCCCGAGCGCTGAATCGCGAGCGCGGCGTCAGCGAATTCTATCGCAGCTTCGCCGCCATGGTCTCGCACCAGTTCAGAACGCCGCTGGCGGTGATCGACTCGGGCCTGCAGCGTCTGCAGCGTCGCGCCCCACCGTTCACGGCCGAGCAGCGCAGCGAACGCTATCAGCGTCTGCGCAACGCCGTGGCGCAGATGACGCGCCTGGTCGAATCTTCGTTGACCGCAGCGCGACTCGATGGCCAGCAGGTAGAGGCCAGGCCGGCTTGCCACTCGCTGGCCGCCATTGTCGATCACCTCTGTCGCCTGCAGACAGAGGCCAGCGGCATCGACCGACTGACAACCCGACATGCCAGCCCCGAGGTCCTGGCCTGGTGCGACCGCGCCCTCACCGAGCAGGTGCTGGCCAACCTCATCTCCAATGGACTCAAGTACTCCCCTGCCAGTCATTGCGTCCACGTCACCACGGCGCGGGAGGGCAACCAGGCGATCTGCCGGGTTCTGGATAACGGCCCGGGCATTCCACACGCCGAGCAGGACCGACTGTTCGAACGCTTCTTCCGTGGCAACAATGCATCAGGCACCGATGGCATCGGCTTGGGGCTCAACATCGCCCGCCATCTGGCGCGTATCCAACAGGGTGACCTGGAAGTAAGCTCCAACACCGGCGAAGGAACTACCTTCACCCTCAGGCTGCCTGCCGCCGACACCGACCAGGAGGAGATATCGGATGTCCGCGACTGAACACTCACATCAGCCCCCCTTGATCGTGTGCGCCGAAGACCAGGAGGATCTGCGTACCGACATCTGCGAAGAACTCAGGGAAGCCGGCTATGCGGTCCTCGAGGCCGGCGACGGTGAGGCGACGCTGCAGCAGATGGATGCCAGCACTCCGGATCTGATCCTCTGCGATATCAACATGCCACGCCTCAACGGCTACGACGTCCTGGCGGCGATGCGCGAGCGCCGCCCGCATCTCGCCGACACCCCATTCATCTTCCTGACCGCGCTCTCGGATCCGCGCGAGGTGGTCGATGGCAAGCGCTGCGGCGCCGATGATTACCTCGTCAAGCCCATCGACTTCGACCTGTTGCTGGCCACCGTCGAGGCACGCCTGCGCCAGGTCAGTCGCATGCGTGCCAAGTCCAACCGTGAACTGCTGGAACTCCGCCAGGCCATGACAGACTTGCGACGCGATGCCTCTCGCCAGGCATTCCGCTCGGCCACACGTGCGCTGGACCTGGTGGCACCCGGCATGGTGCTGCTCGATGCCCAAGGGCATATCGTCTTTGCCAATCAGCGTGCCCGCTGCCTGGCCGAGGATAATGACGCTCTGGTGCTGGGCGATACCCTGTCGGTGCGAGGCAGCGAGGCACGCCAGCTGCGCAAGGCCATTGCCGCGGCCTGCGACGCCAGCCGGCAAGGCGCAGAGCCCGTCTACTCACTACGCCTGCCCCATCGCCCGGGCGAGCATGGCCTGCTGGTGCTGGTGTGTGCCATGGGCCTGCCCTCCGATCCTCTGTCGGAGGATACCAGCGTGGTGGTGCTGCTTTCGGCTCCCGACCAGCGTCCTTCCCTGCCGGAGGGGGTGCTGGCGAGCCTGTTCGGCCTGACCCCCACCGAAACCCGCATTGCCATGGCGCTCCTGGAGGGACGCCGCACCGAGGAGATTGCCGAGCAGATGCAGGTGTCCCCTACCACTGTGGCATTCCACCTGCGCAACCTGTTTCAGAAAACCGACACCCATCGTCAGGCGGACCTCATTGCACTGCTACTGGCCGGCTCCATGACCGCTTACCTGGACGGCCGCTGAGTGCGCGGTGCCTATCGGCGACGCCCTCCTGCGGGTATCATCCGGGCCCTCGTCCATCACCGCGGGAGGCCCCATGCCGATCCTCAACGCCATCGTTCATCGCATCGAGAAGTCCGGCAACGCACCGGCTCGCCTGGTGCCGTCCATGGGGCCGCTGCCCGCCTCCGACGCCCTGGAAGGCCTGCAAGAGGGCCTGACCCGGGCCTTTCACGCCAAGAGCAAGGCATGGGGTCATTTCGCGGATCCCGAGAACGCAGCACAGCATGGCGAAACAAGCTCGCCGCTGGCCGCAGCGTTGGGTGAGTACCTCAGTGAGCAGCGAGACTTCGTCGCCCTCACCCGCGACCTCGCTGAACGGCTTGCCACCCTGCTGGATGCTCACCTCTCGGTGTCGGGCGACCTGATCTGCCTGGATATTCGCCATGGCGACGCGCGTTTTCTGACGCTGGCCCTGCTGCACCACCGCGACGGCTTCGCCGTCGACGAGGCCCTGCAGGTGGTGCCGGCGAACCAGCTCAACCTGACCCAGATGAGTCTTGCCGCTCGACTGGATATCACCCAGTGGCAAGCCGGTGATTCTCGGCAGTACCTCTCCTGGACCCGCGACCGCGGCGGCAAGAAGCTCGCCGAGGGGTTCGCCGCTCTGCTCGGCGCCGTGGAGGGCGTGGACGCCAGCGGCGAAACCCGCACCCTGCTCAAGGCATTCAGCGACTACGTGGAGAGCGAAGAGTTGGGCGAAGAGAGCAGTCGCGAGAAGACCGAGACGCTGATCGACTATGCCAGCGACCAGGCCAGCCGCGGCGAGCCGATCACCCTGGAGGCGCTTTCCGGACTGCTCGATGAGCAGGAGCCCAGGGCCTTCTTTGACCATATCCGCAACGCGGACTATGGCCTGTCACCGGAGATTCCCCCGGACAGGAAGACCCTCAACCAGTTCAAGCGCTTCACCGGCCGAGCCGGCGGGGTGTCGATCAGTTTCGATTCCCATCTGCTGGGCTCCAGCGTGGAGTACGACGAATCCACAGACCGCCTGATCATCAAGCAGGTGCCTAAACAGTTGAAGGAGCAGCTCAAGCGCCAGGCATAGGCCGACTCCTGGCTTGCTCGTCCCGGCGGCGAATCAGGCCAGGTGGGGCTGCAGCCACTGGCGCAGCTGCGGTTTCGACATGGCACCCGCCTGACGCGCCACTTCGCGCCCCCCCTTGAAGACAATCAGGGTGGGGATACTGCGGATGCCGAAGCGACCGGCCAGCGCCTGCTCGGCGTGGAGATGGGCCGGCGTGGCGATGTAGACGGCAT
>NZ_JAVLBC010000194.1:2366-5911 GCF_031581305.1 Halomonas sp. | reverse complement strand
TGGCCTCGTTGGCCTGATGGAAGGCCGCGGCGGCATGCTCCCCCGCCGCCGCATCGGCCATGACCACCGTCCCTGAGTCCTGCCCACTCTCCTGCATGCTGCCCTGCTCCCTCGTGTTATCGACGTCCCGCCGCCCCGTCATGCCTCGGTGACCCGGGAGATCTCGCCACTGTTGATCACCACGCCGTTGCGGCCGGCCTCCTTGGCCCGGTAGAGGGCCTCGTCGGCCCGGACGATCAGGTCGTCGAGGCTGTCCCCCGGCCGATACTGGGTAATGCCGATGCTGATGGTGATAGAGAGCCCCTGGAAACGGGTCTCGGCGACCTGGCAGCGAAGCCGCTCGGCGAAGGTGGTGGCCCCCCTGAGCTGGGTGTCGGGCAGCAGGATGGTGAACTCCTCGCCCCCCCAGCGCGCCAGCAGGTCGGTACTCCTCAGGCTATGGCCGACCTGGCGCGTCAGCTGCTTGAGGATCTCGTCACCGGTGTCGTGGCCGTGGGTGTCGTTGACCGACTTGAAATGATCGATATCGAACAGCAGCAGGGTGAAGGGCTCGTCGCCCTGCTCGGCCTGGTGCAGCGCCTGGCGCACGGCGACATCGAAGGCACGCCGATTGTGGGCCCCGGTGAGGTGGTCGCGGGTGGCCTGATGTTCCAGCTCCTTCTCCATGCGCTTGCGCTCGGCGATGTTGTGGAACACCGCCACGAAGTTGCGCACCTCGCCGGCGGCGTCGACCACCGCGGTGATCGACTGCCAGAGCGGGTAGATGTCGCCATGCTTGTTGCGGTTCCAGATCTCGCCCTGCCAGTGGCCGAAACGGAGCAGCTCCCCCCACATGCGGGCGTAGAAGGCGGAGTCGTGGCGGCCGGACTTGAAGAGCTTCGGCGTCTTGCCGATCACCTCCTCCTCGCGGTAGCCGGTGATATCGGTGAAGGCCTGGTTGACCTTCTCGATGCGCATCTCGGCATCGGTGATCAGTGTCGCCTGCCCCGTCTCGAAGGCGGTGGCCAGCAGGCGCAGCTCGTTCTCCTGGCGGCGGCGCTCGGTGACGTCCTCCTTCACCGCCACGAAGTTGACCACCTCGCCCCGGTCGTTGCGCACCGGGGTGATGATCTCCGACTCCCAGTAGAGCTCGCCGTTCTTGCGCCGGTTGAGCAGCTCGCCGCGCCACACCCGGCCGGCGGCCAGGGTCGCCCAGAGGTCGCGATAGACCTCGTCCGGGGTCTGGCCGGACTGGATCATCGCCGGCGTCTTGCCGATCAGCTCCTCCCGCGAGTAGCCGGTGACGTCGAGAAAGCGCTGGTTGACGAACTCGATGCGCCCCGTGACATCGGTGATGGCGGTGGCCACCGGGCTCTGCTCGACGGCGATGTAGAGCTGGTAGAAGCGCTCCTCCAGTGCGCCGCGTTCGGCGGTGTCACACACCCCCCCGGCGTGCATCGCCCCTGGACCTGGCTCGGCTGTCACACTGCACCCCCTGATTGCCCTGCTGGTTGTTGTTATCGTCGCGACGCCCCACGGTTCGACCCACGGACGCCAGGAGACGCACCCTTCCGCAACGACGCCCGGGTCGGCGATTCACCCTTGGTCAAGGTTCGAGCGGGGACGACAGGGCTGCGACCTCGTCGCTCGCCTGTGCGGCGGCCCGGGCGGCGAAGCGCTGCTCGCGCCCGACGAACTCCTGGCCGGCCCCCCGGGTACGCAGCGAGGTGATGGCATTGCGCAGGCGCTCGACCTCGCCATGCAGCGACTGGCCGGCCCGGCGGGAGTACTGCACACGCTCGGCATTCTGCTGGGTGACCTTGTCCATCTCGGCCACCGCCGTGTTGATCTGGGCCAGGCCATCCGCCTGTTCGCGGGAGGCAGTGGCGATGGCCTCGATCAGCTCGCGAATGATGTCCACTGCCGCCATCACGCCCTGGTGGCTGCCCTCGAGTCGCCGGATCTGCTGCTCGCCCGCGTGAATCGAGTCGAGGCTGTGGTCGATCAGGGCCCGGATATGCGCCACGGACTCCCGGGAGCGCTCGGCCAGCTGGCGCACCTCCTGGGCCACCACGGCGAACCCCCGACCATGCTCGCCGGCGCGCGCCGCCTCCACCGAGGCATTGAGCGCCAGCAGGTTGGTCTGGAAGGCGATCGACTCGATCACTTCCACCGCTTCGGTCATCTTGCCGGCGCTGGCGGTGATCTGGCCCATGCGGGTCACCAGCTCCCGGGCCTCCGCATCGCTCCGGGCGACCTCCTGCACGGCCTGCCCCACGCCCTGCTCGGCCTGGCGGGCATTGCCGGCATTCTGCTCCACCGTGGTGGTCAGCTCCTCCATGCCGGCGGCGGTCTGCTGCAGGCCGGCGGCCTGGTGTTCGGTACGCGACGCCAGGTCGTCCTGGTCGCCGAGCAGCACCTGGCCCTGGGCTTCCACCTGGTCGAGCATCGCCTGGATGTCGACGGATATATTGGCGAGGCTGCGATGCATGATGGTCATGGCACCGGTGAGCTCGCCCCATTCATCGCCGGTGGGCGGCGGCGGGTCGGTCGCCAGGTTCCCGGCTGCGATCTGCATGGCATACCCCCGGGTGAGCCCGATGGCGCGACGAATGCGCCCCAGGATGAGGCCCGTGGTCGCCACCAGCAGTACCCCAACGCCGGCGGCGGCCGAGGGCCCCAGCCCGACGCCGGCAGCGCCGCCCAGCAGGCCGAGACCGGCCAGGATGACAATGCCCCCCTGGAGACCGAACAGGCGTCGGCCGGCCAGCCAGCCCCTCGGCCCGCGCGGCACGATACGCCCCCGTGCCAGGCGCAGCCCGCGGGCCTTGCCTTCGCGCCAGCGGCGGTAGGCCTCCTCGGCCTCCCCCTTCTCCTTCTCGCCGGGCTTCACCCGAACCGAGGTGAACCCCTGCACCTGGCCGTGCTCGAGGATCGGTACCACATGGGCACGCACCCAGTAGTGGTCGCCGTTCTTGCGCCGGTTCTTGACCATCCCCACCCAGACATGGCCGGCCTGGATGGTCCGCCAGAGGTCGGCGAAGGCGGCTTCCGGCATGTCCGGATGACGGATCAGGTTGTGCGGGGCACCGATCAGCTCCTCGTGGGAGAAACCGCTGACCTCGATGAAGGTGGGCGAGGCGTAGCTGATACGCCCCTTGAGATCGGTGCGCGATATGAGGTTCTGAGTTTCGCCAATCGGGTATTCCCGGCCGGTGACCGGCTGGTTGAGTCGCATCGAGGCTTCCTGTTTGTTGTTCTGTACGTGGAAGTCATGGATATCGGCAGCCATGAATATGCAGATTGCAACATAACAAAGGGAGACCACCAGACAAACGGGAAAGCCGCCTTACTTGACGTGGATCAAAAAAAACGCCCCCTCAGCCGAGGGCTGCGGGGGCGTTCCGGAATCTGGTAGGACCAGGCGGATTTGAACCGCCGACCTCCACGATGTCAACGTGGCGCTCTAACCAACTGAGCTATGGTCCTGAAGCTGTCGTCACCGGGCAGTATCTGGTAGGACCAGGCGGATTTGAACCGCCGACCTCCACGATGTCAACGTGGCG
>NZ_JAVLBC010000194.1:0-2266 GCF_031581305.1 Halomonas sp. | reverse complement strand
GCCGACCTCCACGATGTCAACGTGGCGCTCTAACCAACTGAGCTATGGTCCTGCATCACCGCTACGGCATGACTTCGCCGTGGCAACGGATGCGTATTCTACCCATCCGGCCCGGAAATGCAAGCTCTGATGGCCACTCCGAGAGCTCGACATAACCCTTGGGGTCTGACCCCCAGGTCGTTTACTGCTCAGTAATATCAGAGGGTTGGCGCAACACGCTCGGCAGCGGGGTCAGACCCCAAGGGCGCGGCACCGTGCCCGAAGCCTTCCAAGGGCTACTCGGTACGGACCCGATCGACGGCTTCCTTCCAGCCGGAATAGAGACGCTCGCGCTCCGCCTCGTCCATCTTCGGCGTGAAGCGCTGCTCACAGCGCCACAGTTCGGCGATCTCGTCAAGGTCGCGATACCAGCCGAGCCGGAGACCGGCCAGGTAGGCGGCCCCCAGGGCCGTCGTCTCCATTACCGTGGGGCGATCCACCTCCACGCCGAGCATGTCGGCGAGGAACTGCATCACCCAGTTGTTGGCCACCATGCCACCGTCGACCCTCAGGTTGCCCGGTGATGCCCACATGTCATCATCCATGCAGACCTGCAGGTCGCGCGTCTGGTAACAGACCGCCTGGAGGCCGGCGGCGACGATCTCGGCGATACCCGTATCGCGAGTCAGGCCGAAGATGGCCCCGCGCGCCTTCGGATCCCAGTGCGGCGCCCCGAGGCCGGTAAAGGCCGGCACCAGATAGACGCTGTGGCCGCTGCGCGTCTGGCACGCCAGGGCTTCGGTCTCGGCGGCATCGGCAAACAGCTCAAGGCCGTCGCGCAACCACTGCACCGTGGCCCCGGCCACGAAGATGCTGCCCTCCATGGCGTAGGTCGGCTTGCCGTTGAGCCGATAGGCCACCGTGGTCAGCAAACGGTTACGGGAGGTCTCGGCGGTCCCTCCGGTGTTGACGATCATGAAGCAGCCGGTGCCATAGGTGCTCTTGCCCATGCCGGGGGAAAAGCAGGCCTGGCCGACCAGCGCGGCCTGCTGGTCACCGGCGACCCCGGCGATGGGCAACTCGCCGCCCAGCCAGCGCGCATCGACGCGGCCGAAGTCGTCGCTGGAATCCTTGACCTCCGGCAGCAGGCTCGCCGGGATGTCGAACAGGTCCAGCAACGCCTCGTCCCAGCGCTGTTCATGAATATTGAACAGTGCGGTGCGCGAGGCGTTGGTGGCATCGGTGGCGTGTACCCGGCTACCGGTGAGCCGCCAGATCAGGAAGGTGTCCACGGTGCCGAAGGCCAGCTCTCCCCGCTCGGCCCGCTTCCGGGCGCCGGGCACCTCATCGAGCAGCCAGCCAAGCTTGGTGGCAGAAAAATAGGGGTCGATCAATAGCCCCGTGCGTGCCTGGACATCCTCCATGTGGCCCGCTTCGCGCAGCTGCCGGCAGGCCTCGTCGGTGCGGCGATCCTGCCAGACGATGGCGTTGTGCAAGGGTTTGCCGGTGGCCCGATCCCACAGCAGGGTGGTCTCGCGCTGGTTGGTGATGCCGACTCCGGCGATCTCCTCGGGCGGCACGCCCGTCTCCTCGAGCACCGCACGGCAGGTGGTGAGCACGGTCTCCCAGATATCCTCCGGGTCATGCTCGATCCAGCCATCATGGGGAAAGTGCTGTGGGAACTCGCGCTGCGCCGTCGCAACGCTGCTCCCCTGGCGATCGAAGAGGATGGCGCGGGAGCTGGTGGTGCCCTGGTCGATGGCCAGGAGATATGAAGCCATGGCAATCATCCTGTTGTGGTTGTACTGGCGTGCGTCCGCTGTGCGACGACGAATCGGCCGTCCCCTCGGCCATGACGCGTGACGATACCCTTGACCTGGATACCCACCGCGCGCCCCTGCTGTCGGTCTTCGGTGGCAAGATCACTCCTATCGCAAGCTCGCCGAAGCCGCCCTGGCAATGCTCGAGCCCCATCTGCCGACGATGGCCAATACCTGGACGGCCGAGACAGTGCTACCGGACGGCAACATTGGCGATCAAGCCTCCTTCGAAGAACAACTGCTCGAGACCTATCCCTTCCTGGATGCCGTCCAGGCCCGACGCTATGCCGCGCCTACGGCACCCTGTGCCGAGCATTCCTAGACGGCCGGGACTCCCAGGCGGCGCTGGGCCAGGCGTTCGGCGCCGGGCTCACGGCCGCCGAGGCGGATAACCTCGTCGATCAGGAGTGGGCGCACTCCCTCGATGACATCCTGTGGCGGCGAACCAAGCTGGCCCTTCGACTCAC
>NZ_JAVLBC010000012.1:0-30257 GCF_031581305.1 Halomonas sp. | reverse complement strand
CGGGCTGATCGAGGGCCAACTGCCCTGGCAGGGCCGCCTGGTGATCGACGACGAGGGCGCCTCGCTGCGCCTCGACAGCAGCCTGCAAGGCTTGGCCATTGCTCTGCCGGATCCGCTGGGCAAGCGCCGCGCGGCACGTCTCCCCCTGCAGCTGACCTTCGACCTGCCCCGGGGCCGCCTCGATGGCCGCCTGGGCGACCGGCTTGGCCTGCGCTGGCGCGAGCTCGATGGTGGGACTTCCGGACAGGGGCAGGCATGGCTGGGGCGCCGGCCAGACGCCTGGCCCCGGGGGGCCGGCTGGAGCGTCGAGGCCTACCAGCCGCGCCTGCCGGTGGCCGACTGGGCCCGTGCGCTGTTGCCGCTGATGCCGCAGGACGGCGGCCAGGGAGACCGAGGCGCCCCGTCAGCCCTCTCCTCGCTGGATGTCCGGACCGACTGCTTGCAGGTGCAGTCACGCTGCCTGGGGTCGCTGATCGTGGAGGGAGGCGCCCGAGGCGGGGGCTTGGAGCTGAGCCTGGACGGTAGTCTGGCCGCAGGGCGCTTGTCGTATCGGCCCGCACACGGGAATCCTCTGGATATCACGTTGGATCGGCTGGCGCTAGATGCGCTGGTGCCGCCGGCCAGTGGTAGCGGGCAACTGATGGATGAGCTCGATGTGCCGCCCGAGGCGACCCCCCTGCCGGAGGGCCTGGAGGCCGTGCCCGACGGCCGGCTGCGGATCGCCGAGATCGCCTGGCAGGGGCAGCGCCTCGGCCCCTTCAACGGGCGTTGGCGGTCGGCGGCCGACCGGCTGGTGGTCGATCCCCTGGGCCTGACGCTGGGGCAGATCAGTGCCCATGGCAATCTGGTGTGGGAGGCGAGCGGGGCCGGAGACAGCCTGACCCGGGCGCGGCTCGATCTGGATGGCCGGGACCTGGGTACTGCCCTGGCAGTGCTGGGCCAGCCGGTGGCTGTCCGTAGCGCCGAGACCCGGGTGAAGAGCCAACTGGCCTGGCCGGGAGCGCCTTGGCAGTTCGCTTTGGCCCGCTCTCGGGGCAGTCTCGAGGTGGTGCTGCGTGATGGGCGCTTCGTCAATATCGAGTCGCCCTCGGCGCGGGTCGTCGGCCTGCTCTACGTCGACAACCTGCTGCGTCGACTGAGGCTCGATTTTTCCGATGTCACCGGCCAGGGGACCGCCTTCGATCGTGTCACGGGTGCCGCTACCCTGTATGGTGGAGTGCTGGAAACCCGCGGTCCGGTGAAAATCGAGGGGGCGGCGGCCCGCTTCACCCTGGACGGCAGCGTCGACCTGGCGCGCCGGGAACTCGACCAGCGACTGGCCGTCACAGTCCCGTTAAGCAGCAACCTGCCGCTGGCGGCAGTGCTCGCTGGCGCCCCGGTGGTCGGCGGCGCCCTGTTCCTCGCCGACAAGCTGTTCGGCGATGCTATCGACCGCGTGACCCGAATCCATTATCGCGTGCAGGGCCCCTGGACCTCGCCGCGGATCTCTCTGGAAAGTGCCGAATGACATCACAGACTCATGCCATGCTCGACGAGGCCTCCGCTGTTCTTCTGACGCCGGGTGGCCTCGACCTCTCGGCCTTGGATGACGGGCTCGGCCACGCCATGGGCCCAGGCATCGACTATGCCGACCTCTACTTCCAGCGCAGCTGGCACGAGGGCTGGGTACTGGAAGATGGAGAGGTCAAGGAGGCCAGCTACAATATCGACGGTGGCGTGGGGGTGCGCGCCCTGGCCGGTGAAAAAACTGGCTTTGCCTACTCCAACCAGATCACTGCCGATGCCCTGGCCGAGACCGGTCGAACCGCCGCCGGCATCGTGCGCCGTGGCGAGCGGCTGACAGTGGCGCCGGGCATGTCCATGGCCAGCCATGCCCGCTATGCCGGGGTCGACCCGCTCACCGGCCTCTCCGCCGAGGACAAGATCGCCATGCTCAAGCTGGCCGACCGGGTGGCCCGGTCGGCGGACCCCTCGGTGGCCCAGGTCAGCGCCTCGCTCACCGGTGTCCACGAGGTGGTGCTGGTGCGTGCAAGCGACGGCACCCTGGCGGCGGATATCCGTCCCCTGGTGCGTTTCAATGTCAGCGTGATCGCGGTGCGCAACGGACGCCGTGAACGGGGCAGCGCCGGCGGTGGCGGTCGCTACGCCATGGTGCGGCTGCGTGACGAGAACGTCGCCGAGCGCTATGCCCGGGAGGCAGTGAGACAGGCGCTGGTCAACCTGGAGGCCGTCGAGGCGCCGGCTGGCCAGATGCCGGTCGTGCTGGGCCCGGGCTGGCCGGGCATACTGCTTCACGAGGCCGTGGGTCACGGCCTGGAGGGGGACTTCAATCGCAAGGGCAGCTCGGCCTTCGCCGGGCGCATCGGTCAGCAGGTCGCCTCACGCGGGGTGACCGTGGTCGACGATGCCACCCTGGCTGATCGGCGTGGCTCGTTGAGCGTCGACGACGAAGGGACGCCGGGACAGAGCACCACCCTGATCGAGGACGGCATCCTGACCGGCTACATGCAGGACAAGCTCAATGCCCGGCTGATGGGCATGGCGCCGACCGGCAACGCCCGGCGCGAGTCCTTCGCCCATCTGCCGATGCCACGCATGACCAACACCTACATGCGCGCCGGCAATGACGACCCGGCGGACATCTTGAAGAGCGTGTCGCGGGGCCTCTATGCGGTGAGCTTCGGTGGTGGCCAGGTGGATATCACCTCCGGCAAGTTCGTCTTCTCGGCCAGCGAGGCCTATCTGATCGAGAATGGCCGTATCACCGCCCCCGTGAAGGGGGCGACCTTGATCGGCAATGGCCCCGAGGCCATGGGCCGCGTCTCGATGATCGGCCACGACATGGAACTCGACACCGGCATCGGCGTCTGCGGCAAGGAGGGGCAGGGTGTGCCGGTAGGCGTAGGCCAGCCGACGCTCAAGCTCGACGAGCTGACCGTGGGGGGAACACAGTCATGACCCCTTCGGGGAGCTGTAAGCTATAAGCGTTAAGCTGTAAGAAAACCCCTGCCACCGGCGGTTCCGGTGGCATCTTCCCGGCTTACGGCTTACGGCTTACGGCTTACGGCTTACGGCTTACGGCTTACGGCTTACGGCTCAGAGTTCGGCGGTATCGCGGATCAACCGGAACAGTCGACGGGCGTTGGTCGGCGGCTTTTCCTGGTCCCGCTCGCGGCGGGCATTGCGGATCAACTGGCGCAGAGCCTGGCGGTCGACGTCGGGGAACTCGGTGACGAAGGCCTCCACGGCGTCGTCGCCGTCGGCGATCAACCGGTCGCGCCACTTTTCCAGGCGGTGGAAGGCATGGTCACGACGCAGCGTCTCGTTCTCGATCTCGTCGAATACCGCCTGGATGCCATCGAGGTCTTCGCCGCGCATCAGCTTGCCGACGTACTGCATGTGGCGCCGGCGGGCCTCGCGGGCCTTGATGCGCCCCGTCTCCTCGATGGCCCGCAGCAGGTCGTCGGAGAGCGGGAAGCGGGAGCGCTGGGCATCGCTCATGGCGATGATCTGTTCGCCGAGCTGCTGCAGGGCTTGCATCTCGCGCTTGATTTGGGACTTGCTGGGCCGTTCGTCGGCCGGGGAGAGGTCATCCTGGGTCATGCCGGTTCCACGTCAGTCGGGATCGAATTGTGCACCAGTATATCAGCCCGCGACACGGGGCTGGACAATGCATCATCTTGAGGACCGGTCTGATGGCCGGCCGAGTGAGGAGAGACGTTCATGACACAGGCTTTCGATGCCGCTGCGCAGCAGACCCTGCTGGAGAGTCGCGCCCGGATGGCCCTGGAGCTGGCTCGTCGGCTGGGGGCCGATGCCTGCGAGGTGGGGGCAAGCGTCGACCAGGGCGTCGGCGTCAGCGTCCGCGAGGGCGAGGTGGAGACGGTCGAGCTGTCCCGGGACCAGGGGATCGCCGTCACCGTCTATGTGGGACACCGCAAGGGCAGTGCCTCCTCCAGTGACGCCGGTGAGGCCTCGGTGCGTGCCGTGGTCGAGAAGGCGCTGGCAATCGCCTGTCACACCGGTGAGGATCCGGCTTCGGGCCTGGCCGACGCGCGACTGATGGCCACCGAGCTGCCGGACCTCGATGTCCATCATCCCTGGCCGCTCTCCATCGACGCGGCCACCGACCTGGCGCTGCGCTGCGAGTCAGCCGGCCGAGGCATGGCGGGCATCAGGAGTTCCGACGGAGCCAGCCTCTCCAGCGGCGAGGGGGTGCGCGTCTACGCCAACAGCCATGGCTTTCTGGGCAGCCAGTGTGGTAGCCGCCACTCGCTCTCCTGCATGCTGATTGCCGAGGACGAGAATGGCATGCAGCGCGACTATGACTACACCAGCGCTCGCGCGCCTCGCGATATGGCTGCTGCCGAGGCGGTGGGCAAAAGTGCCGCCCGCCGTACCCTGCGGCGCCTGGGGGGCCGGCGGCCGGCCACCGGACGGATGCCGGTACTCTTCGACCCGAGCCTTGCCAGCGGGCTGGTGGGCCACCTGATGGGGGCGATCGCCGGGGGGGCCCTCTATCGCCAGGCTTCCTTCCTGTGCGATCGGCTGAATACCCCCCTCTTTCCCGAGTGGTTCAGCCTCGGCGAACGGCCCATGGAGGTCGGCGCCATGGCGAGCTCGCCATTCGACGGCGACGGCGTGCAGACCCGTGACAATGTCTTCGTTCGCGACGGTCGCCTGGCCAGCTACATGCTTTCGGCCTACAGCGCCCGGCGGTTGGATCTCGAGACAACGGGCAATGCCGGTGGGGCGCGCAACCTGCGCATCACCGCGCCGCTGGAGAGCCGCGAGGCACTGCTCGCCCGCATGGGCCGCGGCGTGCTGGTCACCGAGCTGATGGGGCAGGGGGTCAACGGCGTGACCGGCGACTATTCTCGTGGTGCCGCCGGCTTCTGGGTCGAGGACGGCGAGATCCGGCATCCGGTGGAGGAGTTCACCATCGCCGGCAACCTGGAGACGATGTTCCAAGGCCTTGTCGGCGTGGGGGACGATATCGATACCCGCGGTAGTATCCATACCGGCAGCTGGCTGGTCGACGAGATGATGGTGGCCGGTGGCTGACCCCTTCGGGGAGCTATAAGCTGTAAGCTTGAAGCTGTAAGAAAAAAACACTACCTATCAGCTGGTTGGGTAGCATCTTTTTCCGCTTACGGCTTACGGCTTACGGCTTACGGCTTACGGCTTACGGCTTACGATGTCAGCCGTCTTCCTCGAAGCGGGACTCGAAGAGTCGGGTGATCGCCTCAAGGGCCGCTTCGGCGTCCTCCCCCTCGGTGCAGACCTCCAGCTCGGTGCCGCAGGGGGCGGCGAGGATCAGCAGCGACATGATGTTGCCGGCATCGGCCTGCTGGTCACCACGGCACACAGTGACGTGAGCGTCAAAGGGCTGGCAGCACTGCACCAGCTTCGTGGCGGCGCGGGCATGCAGGCCGCGCCGGTTGGTCAGGGTCAATTTGCGACTCGGCACGCCTCAGGTTCCTTCCTTCGCGGGTGTTCCCTCGGCCTCTTCCTGGCTGGCGGGGAGAGTGAGCTGCATCCCCAGTTCACGGTGGCGCAGCCGCACTCCGGCATGTCGGCTCGCCAGCCGGTCGGCCAGGCGTTCGGCCAGGTAGACGGAGCGATGCTGGCCGCCGGTGCAGCCGATGGCCACCGTGAGGTAGCTGCGCTGGCTGGCCTGGTAGTGCGGCAGCCAGCGCTCCACCCAGGCGACGATATCGTCGAGCATCTCGACGACGATCGAGTAGCTATCGAGGAAGGCGATAATGCTGGAATCGCGTCCGGTAGCATCGCGCAGTGCGGGATCCCAGTAGGGGTTGGGCAGGCAGCGGGCATCGAAGACGATGTCCGCATCCAGTGGCACTCCGCGTTTGAAGCCGAAGGATTCAATGGTCAGGGTCATCCGTTCGGCCCGGTGGCCAGCGACCTGGTCGGTGATGCGCCCGCGTAGCTCGTGGACCGAGAGACGCGTGGTGTCGATCACCAGGTCGGCGAGGTCGCGTATCTTGGAAAGGGACTGCTCCTCGGTATCGATCGCCTCGGCAAGCGTCATGTCGCTGCCGCGGGTCAGGGGGTGCCGGCGGCGGGTCTGGGAGTAACGCTCGAGGAGTATGCGCGCGTCGGTGGTCAGATAGACCACCTGGCAGTCAACCTGGCGATCACGCAACTCTGCTAGCAGCTCGGGGAAACGCTCCAGGGCGTCGGGCAGGTTGCGGGCATCGATGCTGACGGCGATCGAGGAGCGCAGGGAGCGGCCATCCTGCAGTTCGTCGACGAGTGGGCCGAGAAGCATCGCTGGCAGGTTGTCGATGGCATAGTAGCCCAGGTCTTCCAGCGCCTGCAGCGCGATCGACTTGCCGGAGCCTGACCGGCCACTGATGATCACAAGCTGCATGCGGGTCTCCTGGTCGTGGGGGTGGCCGGGCAGGCCCGAAGCGGGAGGGTCAGCCGCCCTGGCTGCCAGACGGGGCTTGTCGTCGAATCGCCTCCGTGAGGCGCTCATGGAGTTCGCGCTGGCTGGTGCTGTGACGCAACTGAGCACGGGTTTCGGCATCGTTCATTACCCCGGCGACCTGACCGAGCAGGGCCAGGTGGGCCTCGTCGGCTTCCTCCGGCACCAGTAGCACGAAGACCAGATCGACCGGCTCCCCGTCGATGGCGTCGAAGTCCACCGGCTCGGCCAGCTTGAGGAAGCCGGCGATGGGGGCCTTGCAGTGGGGGTTGCGGGCATGGGGAATAGCGACCCCATTGCCGATGCCGGTACTGCCTAGCCGCTCACGCCCGATCAGTCGGCTGAAGACCTCCTGACTGTCGAGACTGGGGGTGTTTTGGGCGATGAAGGTGCTGAAGAACTCCAGCACCCGCTTTTTGCTCCCCCCGGGGACATCGAAGAGGGCGCGCTCGGGGGGCAGGATGGCATCCAGTGTCATGACGGGATCAGCGGGCGCCGGCGCCCTGTGCGCGGGCCTGGGCCTTTTCCTTGTGCTTGACCAGCTGGCGGTCGAGCTTGTCGGCCAAGGCATCGATGGCGGCGTACATGTCGTTCTCCATGGCCTCGGCATGCAGATCGGCACCGGCAGCATGCAGGGTACAGGCTGCCTGCTGGCGCTCCTTTTCCACGGAGAGGGTGACCTGCACGTTGGTGATGTTGTCGTAGTGGCGCTCCACGCGGGTGAGCTTCTCTTGCACATAGTCACGTAGGGCGTCGGTCAGTTCCACATGATGGCCGGTGATGTTGACTTGCATGACACGCTCCTTGCTTGGTCGGTTGAAAGGGTGATTGTAACCCTTTTTGCTGTCCTGCATACCCCTACGTCCATGGGGATTCGTGAGGTGCATGACCAGCATCATTTCAATCGCTTGAGTCCGTCCGAAGGGGCGGGGTCCGCTGGCTCGAGCCACGCCGAC
The DNA here is from genome assembly GCF_031581305.1 of Halomonas sp. Classification (GTDB taxonomy): domain Bacteria; phylum Pseudomonadota; class Gammaproteobacteria; order Pseudomonadales; family Halomonadaceae; genus Halomonas. The sequence goes on along the minus strand of NZ_JAVLBC010000012.1, from coordinate 22,850 downwards.
ACTGTGGTTCAATGCAGCCGCTTGCGCTCGCTGGAGGACGGAATGCCCATCGCCTCGCGATACTTCGCGACCGTGCGCCGTGCGACGCTGATGCCGGCCTCATTGAGCAGGGTGACCAGCTTGCTGTCGGAGAGGGGCTTGCGAGGTGGCTCGTCCTGGATCAGCTTGCGGATCCGCGCGCGGATGGCAGTGCTGGAGTGAGCGTCGCCCTCACCGCCAGTGCCCCCCACCTGACTGGAGAAGAAGTACTTGAGCTCGAACATCCCGCGCGGGGTGTGGATGAACTTCTGGGTGGTGACCCGTGAGATGGTCGATTCGTGCATCTCCACCGCCTGGGCGATATCGGCCAGGATCAGGGGCTTCATTGCTTCCTCGCCCTGCTCCAGGAACTCGAGCTGGTGCACCATGATCTCGCGGCCTACCCGCAGCAGGGTGTCGTTGCGGCTGGACAGGCTCTTCATTAGCCAGCGTGCCTCCTGGAGGTGATCCTTGAGGAACTGGTTGTCCTCGCTCCTGTCGGCCCGCCGAATCAGGGCGGCATAGTCGGGCTGGATGCGCAGTCTCGGCATGGCCTCGGGGTTGAGTTCCACCTGCCAGCCATCGCGGGTGTGGCGGGCGATAAGATCGGGGATGACATAGGCACTGTCGCTGTCGGTGAAGGCGCTGCCGGGGCGAGGATCCAGGGAGCGCACCAGCGCGATCACCGTGTCCAGGGCGTCGTCATCGAGGCCGAGACGGCGTTTGAGCAGGCGGCGATCATCGCCGGCGAGGGCCTCGAGGAACTGGCGAACCAGGCGTCGGGCCTGCGGCACCAGTGTGGTGTTGTCGGGCAGGCTGGCAAGCTGCAGCATCAGGCACTCGCGCAGGTCGCGGGCGAAGACCCCCGTGGGCTCGAACTGCTGCAGGCGCAGCAGCACCTGATCGACCTCGCGGGTCTTGAGCCCTTCGAGGCCCTGGGTCCTGAGGCCGTCACGGATCTCCTCCAGGGGCTGGGTCAGGTAGCCGTCGCCGTTGATACTGTCGATCAGGCTCTCGGCGATGCGCCGCTGACGTGCGTCCAGGTCGGTCATGGCCAGCTGCCAGGCCAGATGGCCCTGCAGGCTCTGGCCCGATGCCTGGCGCTCGAAATCCGGGCCCTCGCCAATACCGCCAGTGGGCGCGGTACCCAGGTCCTGATAGGTGTCGGACCAGTCGCTGTCGGTACTGAGCTGGTCGGGGATCTCGCTGGCCCACTCCTCGTCGGGCGCCTCGTCGACCGCCTGCTCACCGAAGTCATCCTCCACCTCGAGCATGGGGTTGGACTCCAGTGCCTGCTGGATCTCCTGACGCAGGTCCAGGGTCGAGAGCTGCAGCAGCGCAATGGCCTGCTGAAGCTGAGGGGTCATGGTCAGCTGGGTGCCGACGCGCAGTTGCAGGGACGCCTTCATGGCCATGAGAAGAGTGCCCTCGGCTTGCCGAAAACCCCAACCCTAGCCGCTGGACGGGGGCGCTGGCAAGCGGAAAAACTGCAACATTCGTGCCATGCGCAATATTCATGCCGTTGCGTGGCAATGATAAAAATATCAGTTGATTGCGGTCAGAGGCGAAAGTCCTCGCCCAGGTAGACCTCGCGGACGCGCTGGTCGGCGAGGATCGCCTCGGCGTCGCCCTCGGCGATGATGCGGCCGTCACCGACGATGTAGGCGGTGTCGCAGATATCGAGGGTCTCACGGACATTGTGGTCGGTGATCAGAACGCCGATATCGCGGTCCTTCAGCTGGCGGATGATGCCCTTGATCTCGCCCACCGAGATGGGGTCGACGCCGGCGAAGGGCTCGTCGAGCAGGATAAAGGCGGGTTCCGTTGCCAGGGCCCTGGCAATCTCGACCCGCCGGCGTTCGCCCCCGGAGAGGCTCATGCCGAGGTTGTTGCGGATATGTGTCACGTGGAAGTCCTCGAGCAGCTGCTCGAGCCGGGCCCATCGCCCGGCGCGGTCGAGGTCCTTGCGGGTCTCTAGGATCGCCATGATGTTGTCGGCGACCGACAGCTTGCGGAAGATCGAGGCCTCCTGGGGCAGGTAGCCGATACCGGCACGAGCCCGTTCATGCATGGCTGCTCGGGAGAGGTCGAGGTCGTCGATACGCACCTCGCCGGCGTCGGCCCGAACCAGCCCGACGATCATGTAGAACGAGGTAGTCTTGCCGGCGCCGTTGGGACCGAGCAGCCCGACAATCTGGCCCTGCTCGATGGAGAGGCTGATGTCCTGTACTACCCGGCGGCGCTTGTAGCTCTTGGCCAGGTGGCGGGCGCTCAGGGTCTTCATTACGGACCGTCCTGCTGCTCGGGTTCGAGCGTCATGCGCACGCGCTGGCGCTCCTCGACGCCCTCGGCCTCGGCCCGGGCCTGGACCACGCGACGGTCGAGGAAGTATTCCAGGTAGCCCCCGTCGAAGGTATCGCCGCCTTGGTGGAGTTCGGCCCGATCGATCAGCTCGATGCGGCGCTCGGCGACATGGTAGACGATGGTGCGTCCCCAGCCGCGTACCAAGGGTTCGTCCGGGGCGGGTCGTTGCTCGATGTAGGCACGCTCGCCGGTGGCGGTGGCGCGGTTCAGCTGGCCCTGGTCGTTGCGCCGGATCTCCACCCGGGCGCCGGTCAACTGCATGCTGCCCTGGCGGATGTCCACGTCGCCGGTGTAGACGGCGGTGCCGGCGCGGTCGTCGAGGTCGAGGCGGTCGGCCTCCACCTCGATCGGGGCGCTGGCATCACCCTCGAGAGCCAGGGCCGGGACGCTGCCCAGCAGCATGCCGACGACGCCGAGGGTCAGCAGGGGGATGAAGGGGGATCGCGTCATGACTCGGGGTCCTCGCGGGTGTCAGGCGGATGGTGGCCGTGCACATTGTCGGTCAGCCGGGCGCGGTTGTCATGGATCCAGGCGTCGAAGCGCTCGCCGCGCATCTGCTGGGGCGGCTGGCGCAGCAGGGCCGGGGTGTCACTCCAGGCGTGACCGCTGTCGGCATCGAAGTGGAGCACCTCGGTATCGAGCTGCCAGCGCTCGGCGGGGGCCAGAAGTCGCGCGTCCCCGGAGAGGGTGAGCGGGTTGCCGCCTGCCCCGAGGATGCCGCGCTCTCCGCTGGCCAGCCAGACCCGCTGCGAGTCGTCCAGCAGGCGTCCTCGTGGGCGCGCCAGGCGGGTGACGTCGTCATGTGGGGTATGGGTCAGGCGTGGGGTGTCGAGTCGCTGGTGGGGATGTCCCTGGGCATCGAAGCGGGTCAGCCGGGCGTCCTCCAGGTAGTAGTCCGGCTCGCCGGCCTCGTCCCCCGGCACGGGGCCGGGGGGCGGGGCATCACGCAGGTCGAGCAATGCCAGTCCGCCGCCCAGGGCGAGCAGCAGCAGGAACAGGCCGGTGCGGAAGCCGGGGTGCGGCAGGCGCATGGCTCAGGTCGTGCCGTACAGGTAGGTGTCGATCACGGCATCCCAGTGCCCCTGGGCCTGGAGCAGGGTGTCGCAGATCTCGCGCACGGCGCCATGGCCGCCCACGGACGCGGTGACCCAGTCGGCATGCTGGCGGATATAGGCCGGCGCGCCGGGCACGCTGATGCCGACCCCGGCGCGCCGGATGGCGGCCACGTCGGGCATGTCGTCACCGCAGTAGGCGGCCTGCTCGAGCTCCAGGCCCAGGCGGGTGCAGAGCTCGCGCAGCACGGTGAGCTTCTTCTCGGCCCCCTGGAAGACATGCTTGACGCCCAGCGCGGCGGCGCGCCGGCTGACCATCGGCGAGTCGCGGCCGGTGATGAAGGCCACCACGATGCCGGCACGCTGCACGAGCTTGATGCCATGGCCGTCGTGGGTATGGAAGGCCTTGATCTCGACGCCATCGGCCTGGAAGTAGAGGCGGCCATCGGTGAGCACGCCGTCCACGTCCAGGGCGAGCAGGCGGACGCGGCGCAGGCGGTCGACGAGTTGGCTGTCGAGCAGGGGAGAATCGAGGCTCATGGTGTCTCCAGCAGTCGGGGGCTTGGGTGAGCGTACAGGGCGTCAGATGACGCCGCTGGCGAGCAGGTCATGCATGTGCAGGGCGCCGACCGGGCGGCCGTCGGCATCGACCACGGCCAGCGCCGAGATGCGGTTGTCCTCCATGATGCGGACCACCTCGGCGGCCAGGGTGTCGGGGGCGACGCGCTTGCCGGGGCGGGTCATGACATCGTCGACGGCGAGGCCGGAGAGGTCGCTGTGCTGGTCGAGGGTGCGGCGCAGGTCACCGTCGGTGTAGACCCCGGCCAGGCGCCCGTCGGCGTCGACCACACAGGTGAAGCCCAGCCCCTGGCGGGTGATCTCCAGCAGGGCATCGCGCAGCGGGCTGCCCAGGTCGACCCTGGGCAGCCGGTCCCCCTCGTGCATCAGGTCGGCGACCCGCAGCAGCAGGCGCTTGCCCAGGCTGCCGCCGGGGTGGGAGAGGGCGAACTGCTCGGCCGTGAAGCCGCGCGACTCGAGCAGCGCCACGGCCAGGGCGTCGCCGAGCGCCAGGGCGGCGGTGGTGGACGAGGTGGGTGCCAGGTCCAGCGGGCAGGCCTCTCGCTCGACCCCGGCATCCAGGTGGGCCTCGGCATGCCGGGCCAGGGTCGAGCCCGGCCGGCCGGTCATGCTGATCAGCGGCGTGCCCATGCGCTTGAGCAGGGGCAGCAGGGCGGTGACCTCGGCGGTCTCGCCGGAATTGGAGAGGGCCAGCACCACGTCGCCGGGGGTGATCATGCCCAGGTCGCCGTGGCTGGCCTCGCCGGGATGCACGAAGAAGGCCGGCGTGCCGGTGCTGGCCAGAGTGGCGGCGATCTTGCCGGCGACATGGCCTGACTTGCCCATGCCGGTGACCACCACGCGTCCGCGACAGGCCAGGATCAGCTCGCAGGCGTGGTCGAAGGCGTCGTCGAGGCGACCGGCCAGGGCGGCGATGGCCTGCTGTTCCAGTTCCAGGGTGCGGCGGGCACTCTCGCGCAGGAGGGACGTGCCGGCCGCTGAGGGAGCGTCATGGGTCATGGCGATGATTGTTGCCCGTTGTGGGGTTTCACTCAAGGGGATCAGCCGACGGAGGAGGGGCCGGCGCTGCCGAGCCAGGCCAGGTAGCCGGCGTAGCCGAGTACCAGCAGACCCCCCGGCAGGCGCCCCAGGTGGCCGCGGCGATTCCAGAGCAGCAGCGCCCCCAGCGCCAGGGTCAGCACCAGCATCACCGGGTAGTCGCGTCCGGCAGCGGCGGGATCCGTGGCGCCAGGAGCCAGCAGCGCCGGCACCGGGAGCACGGTCAGCATGTTGAAGAGGTTGGAGCCGATGACGTTGCCGATGGCCAGGTCGTGGTGACGCTTGAGGGCGCTGGCCACGCAGGCCGCCAGTTCCGGCAGGCTGGTGCCGATGGCCACCACGGTCAGCCCGATCACCAGTTCGCTGACGCCGAGTCCCCTGGCCAGCTCGCTGGCGCCCCACACCAGGGCCCGGGAGCTGGCCACCATGATCACCAGCGTGGCCACCAGCCAGCCCAGGGCCTGGCCAAGCGCCATGCCGGGAATCTCGCCGGCACTCTCGTCATCGGGGGTATCGGCGAGGAACAGCCACCACAAGCTGAATACCAGCAGTGTCAGCAACAGCACGCCGTCGAAGCGGTCGAGGTGGCCGTTGGCCAGGGCGTAGCCGGCCAGGCCGGTGGCGCCGAGCAGCAGCGGCAGCTCGCGGCGCACGATGGAGAAGCGTACCGGGATCGGTACCACCAGGGCCGTCACGCCCAGCACCAGGGCGATGTTGGCGATGTTGGAGCCCAGCGCGTTGCCGATGGCGAGATCCGGCACGCCATCCAGGGAGGCCATCACCGAGACCACGATCTCCGGTGCCGAGGTGCCCAGCGAGACGACGGTCATCCCCACCAGCAGGGTGCTCATGCCGGCCCGCCAGGCGGTGGCCGCGGCTGCACCGACGAAGCGGTCGGCACTCCACAGCAGGCCGACGAAGCCGAGCATGATGATCAGCAGGGGGAGCAGCATGGCGAGGTCCGAGTCAATGGAGGGAGGGCGCACATTGAACATGTCGGGCCCCTGGAGGTGCAAGATGCGAGGGCGCTGGCACGCCGGGTCAAGGTTAGGATACGATGTTCGATAATATTCTCGAGGATGGTGAAGCGATGACGGACTCCCCCTTCGTGGAAGTGGAGAGCCTGCACTTCTCGCGCGGCGAGATGGACATCTTCCGCGGCGTCGACCTGGTCATCCCGCGCGGTCGGATTACGGCCATCATGGGCCCCAGCGGTACCGGCAAGACCACCCTGCTCAAGATGATCGGCGGCCAGCTGACCCCCGACGCGGGGCGGGTGCGCATCGATGGCCAGGACGTTCATGCGCTGTCGCGCAAGGCGCTGTTCGTGCTGCGCCGACGCATGGGGATGCTGTTCCAGAGCGGGGCGCTGTTCTCCGACCTCGATGTCTACGAGAACGTGGCCTTCCCGCTGCGGGTGCATACTGACCTGCCCGAGGCCATGATCCGCGACGTTGTGCTGATGAAGCTCCAGGCCGTCGGGCTGCGCGGGGCCCGGGAGCTGAAGACCTCCGAGCTCTCCGGGGGCATGGCCCGACGAGTGGCGCTGGCGCGCGCCATCGCCCTGGATCCGGAGCTGATCCTCTACGACGAGCCCTTCGCCGGGCAGGACCCCATCTCCATGGGCGTACTGGTGCAACTGATCAAGCGCCTCAATGAGGCCCTGGGGCTGACGGCGGTGGTGGTCTCCCACGACATCAAGGAGACCCTGTCCATCGCCGACTATGTGTACGTGATCTCCGATGGCCAGGTGATGGCTCATGGCACGCCGGCGAACCTCGACGCGGACCGCGACCCCCGGGTCAGCCAGTTCATGCATGGCGAGCCCGACGGGCCGGTGCCCTTCCACTACCCGGCGATGGATTTCCATGCCGATATTCTGGGCAGCGGGGGACCGCGATGATCGACCGGATCCGACTCCTGGGGCGGCGTGGCTGCGACCTGATGGAGTCGCTGGGCCGGGCCGGGATCTTTCTCGGCCAGTCGGCGGTGGGGGTGCCGTCTCGCGAGGGTCTCTACCTCTGGGTGCGGCAGATGCACTTCGTCGGCGTGATGTCGCTGGCCATCGTGCTGGTCTCGGGCCTGTTCATCGGCATGGTGCTGGCCCTGCAGGGCTACACTATCCTGGTCGACTTCGGGGCCGAGCAGGCGCTGGGGCAGATGGTGGCCCTCTCCCTGCTGCGCGAGCTGGGGCCGGTGGTGGCGGCGCTGCTGTTCGCCGGCCGAGCCGGCTCCGCGCTGACCGCCGAGATCGGCCTGATGAAGGCGACCGAGCAGCTGACCAGCATGGAGATGATCGGGGTCGATCCGCTGCGGCGCATCGTGGCCCCGCGACTCTGGGCCGGCTTCGTGGCCCTGCCGCTGCTGACCATCGGCTTCAGCGTGGTCGGGGTCTGGGGCGGCCAACTGGTCGGTGTCGAGTGGCTCGGCGTCTTCGAGGGCTCCTACTGGGGCAACATGCAGGCCAGCGTCGCGTTCATCGACGACGTGGGCAACGGCCTGATCAAGAGCCTGGTGTTCGCCCTGGTGGTGACCTGGATCGCGGTGTTCCAGGGCCATGACCTGATCCCCACCTCGGAAGGCATCTCGCGTGCCACCACTCGGACGGTGGTCTATTCCTCTCTGGCGGTACTGGGCCTGGATTTCGTGCTCACCGCCCTGATGTTCGGAGAGCTTTCCTGATGTTCGGAGCAAACGGATGAAGCGCAGCAAGACGATGGAGCTCGGGGTCGGCCTGTTCATGCTGGCCGGCATCCTGGGCCTGGTGTTCCTGGGGCTGAGGGTCAGTGGCCTGAGCCTCGCCCTGCCCAGCGAGACCTTCCGGCTGGAAGCCAACTTCGCCAACATCGGCGGCCTCAAGCCGCGGGCGCGGGTGACCATGGCCGGTGTCACCGTGGGGCGGGTCGAGGCCATCGAACTGGACACCGACTGGTATGACGCGCGGGTGGTGATGGAGCTCGATGGGGAACTGGAAGGTCAGATCCCCGAGGACAGCACCGCCGCCATCCTCACCGCGGGCCTGCTGGGGGAGCAGTATATCGGGCTCTCGGTGGGCGGGGCGCCCGAAACCCTCGCCGATGGCGATACCCTGCGCGATACCCAGTCTGCCCTGGTGCTCGAGGAGCTGATCCAGCAGTTCGTGTCCAGCATGGTCAAGGAGTGAACGAGATGAAGATGATGAACCTTCGCGCGCTGCTCGCCGGGCTTTGCCTGCTGCTGATGGCGCTGCCGCTGATGGCGGCCCAGCCCGAGCAGAACCCGGAGCAGATGATTCGCGACAGCATCGACGAACTGATGACACGGATCGAGGGGCGAGAGGATTACTTCGCCGACAATCTCGACGAACTCGAGGCCATCGTCGACGATAGCCTAGCGGACGTGGCCGACTTTCGCTACATCGGAGCCAGCGTGATGGGGCGCTACTTCGGCAACGCCACGCCGCAGCAGCGGTCGCGCTTTGTCGAGACCTTCCGCAAGACGCTGATCGATACTTATGCCAAGGGTCTGGTCACCTTCGACTACCGCGAGATCCGGGTGCTCGAGAATCAACAGGCCTCGCGCTACGAGGACCAGGCCAGCGTGGCCATGGAGGTGGTGGCCAACGACGGCGCCGTCTATCCTGTCAGCTATTCGCTGCGCCTGGACGACGGCCATTGGAAGGTGGTCAACGTGATCGTCAACGGCATCAACCTGGGGCTGACCTTCCGCAACCAGTTCGACCAGGCGATGCGAGAACACAACCGCGATTATGATGCGGTGATTGATAACTGGGCGCCTGAACTTGCCGTCGAGGAGTTGGAGGAGGGCGGCAACGCATGAGCGTGCTGCTGGAGCAGCTCAGTTCCTGCCTTGAGGCCGATGGCTTCCGCCTGGCGGTGACCGGCGAGGTCGGCTTCGAAGGGGCCTCGGCGATTGCCGAGGCCGGCAGCGACTGGCTGGTTGATCTGCCGACCGGCAGTGAGGTGGTCTTCGACCTGAGCGGCGTTGGCCGGGTCAGCAGCGCGGCACTCAGCGTGCTGCTGGAGTGGACCCGCCAGGCCCGTGATGCCGGCGTCGAGGTGGCCGTCGTGCGGCTCTCGGTTCCCCTCGAGCGCCTGACTCGGGTCGCGGGGCTGGATACCCTGCTGCCGCTTGCCGAGCCTGTCCCCGACTGAGCGGCACCTTCCTCCCCATCGCCAAGCGCGGGGCTTTTCTTTACCATGTCGAGCCAGGAATCTCGCTGTCCTGGGCCACGTCGTGGCCACAGCAGCGTGTCCCCGACGAATCGACGAACCACAGGAGTGCCGGTGCCATGCAACCGAGCGAAGTGAAGGCGCTGCTCGAGAGCCGACTCGACGGCTGCGAGTTCCATATACAGGGTGAAGGCTGCAACTTCCAGGTGGTGGCCGTGGGCGAGGCCTTCGAGGGTCTCTCGCCGGTCAAGCGCCAGCAGATGATCTACGCTGCGCTGTCCGAGGAGATCGCTTCCGGGGCCCTGCACGCGATAAGTATCAAGACTTACACCCCGCAGCAGTGGCAGGCCGCCACTGATAACCAGGGGGCCTGACGGTCGACCTCCCATGGACAAGTTGATCATTACCGGTAATGGCCCCGTCGACGGCGAGGTCTGGGCCAGCGGCGCCAAGAATGCCGCCCTGCCGATCCTCTGCGCAACCCTGCTGGCTGACGAACCGGTGACTATCGGCAATCTGCCGCACCTGCAGGATATCACCACCACCCTGGAGCTGCTCGGCCACATGGGGGTCGAGGCGGTGATGGGTGACAGAATGTGCATCCAGCTCGACGGTTCTCAGGTCACCCACTGTCATGCGCCCTACGAGCTGGTCAAGAAGATGCGTGCTTCGATCCTGGTACTCGGTCCGCTGCTGGCCCACTTCGGCCATGCGGATGTCTCGCTGCCCGGCGGCTGTGCCATCGGTTCGCGCCCGGTGGACCTGCACCTTCGCGGCCTTGAGGCCATGGGGGCCGAGATCAGCGTCGAGGCGGGTTACATCCGGGCGCGGGTCGATGGCCGGCTTCACGGCGCCACCATCTTCTTCGATACCGTCACCGTGACCGGCACCGAGAACCTGCTGATGGCGGCGACTCTGGCGGACGGCACCACGGTGCTGGAGAATGCCGCACGGGAGCCCGAGGTGGTCGACCTGGCCGAATGCCTGATCAAGATGGGCGCCAAGATCCGCGGCCATGGCAGCGACACCATCATCATCGAGGGCGTCGAGCGTCTGCACGGTGCCTATCATGATGTCATGCCCGATCGCATCGAGACGGGCACCTTTCTGGTAGCGGCCGCGCTCTCCCGAGGGCGGGTACGGGTGCGAAATACCCGTGCCGACATCCTTGATGCGGTGCTGGCCAAGCTCGAGGAGGCGGGGGCCACCCTCGCCACTGGGGAGGGCTGGATCGAGCTCGACATGCAGGGCAGAAGGCCGAAGGCAGTCAACCTGCGTACCGCGCCCTATCCGGCCTTCCCCACCGACATGCAGGCCCAGTTCGTGGCGATGAATGCGGTAGCCGAGGGTACCGCCCGGGTGGTGGAGACCATCTTCGAGAACCGCTTCATGCACGTGCAGGAGCTCAACCGCATGGGGGCCGACATTGCGCTGGAGGGCAACACCGCGGTGATCACCGGCGTCGAGACCCTCTCCGGTGCCCCGGTGATGGCCACCGACCTGCGTGCCTCTGCCTCCCTGGTGATCGCGGCGATGATGGCCGAAGGCGAGACCCTGGTCGATCGGATCTATCATATCGACCGTGGCTACGAGTGCATCGAGGAAAAACTGCAGCTGCTGGGCGCGCGCATCAGGCGCATCCCCGGCTGAGCCGACCAACAGGCGAGACCATGAGCAAGCAACTGATTCTGGCCCTCTCCAAGGGCCGCATACTCGACGAGACCCTGCCACTTCTGGCCGATGCCGGCATCGAGCCGGCCGAGAACTTAGGCAAGAGCCGCAAGCTGCTGTTCGATACCAACCTGCCCGACGTCAAGCTGGTGGTTATCCGGGCCACAGACGTGCCGACCTATGTGCAACTCGGGGCGGCGGATCTCGGCGTAGCCGGCAAGGACGTGCTGCTCGAGCACGGCGTCGAGGGCCTCTACGAGCCCCTCGACCTGGAGATCGCCCGCTGCCGGTTGATGACCGCCGGTATCACCGGGACCGAACCGGCCCTGGCGCGCCGGCGGGTGGCCACCAAGTTCGTGAATGTGGCACGCCGCTACTATGCCGAGCAGGGGATCCAGGCTGAGGTGATCAAGCTCTACGGTGCCATGGAACTGGCCCCCCTGATGAATCTGGCCGACGAGATCGTCGACATCGTCGATACCGGCAATACCCTGCGCGCCAACGGCATGGAGCCGCGCGAGCTGATTGCGCCGGTCTCCACACGTCTGGTGGTCAACCAGGCGGCGATGACCTTGAAGCACGATCGCCTGAAACCGCTCATCGCCCGCCTGCGCAAGGCGGTGGAGGCGCGTCGCGATAGCCTTGCCGTTTCGGCCTCATAGCCACCCCGGGCTTGTTTGCAACCTGGTGCCGCGGCACGCTTGCCCTGGACGAATCCCCTGTTTCGAGAGGAAGTTACTGCCATGAGCCAATCCCCCACCGACGGCGTTGACATCGCGCGGCTGTCGACCTCGCAGGCCGACTTTGATGTCCGTCTCGCCGACCTGCTGGCCTGGGAGGGTGTCTCCAATGCCGCGGTCCAGCAGCGCGTCGACGAGATTCTGTCCGCCGTCAAGGCCCGGGGCGATGCCGCGCTGGTCGAGTATTCGAACCGCTTCGACCGTCTCGCCGTCACGTCCATGGCCGAGCTGACCCTGAGCGAAGGGCGGCTGCGCCAAGCCTTCGAGGGTTTGCCGGCGGAACAGGGCGAGGCCCTGTCGAGCGCGGCCGAGCGCATCCGCGCCTATCACGAGCACCAGAAGCCGTCCTCCTGGCACTATACCGAGGCCGACGGCACTGTTTTGGGTCAGCAGGTCACCCCTTTGGATCGTGCGGGCATCTATGTGCCGGGCGGCAAGGCAGCCTATCCCTCCTCGGTGTTGATGAATGCCATTCCTGCCCATGTGGCGGGCGTTCGCGAGATCGTCATGGTGGTTCCGACTCCCGATGGCGTCCTCAATGAACTGGTGCTGGCCGCCGCCCACCTCGCCGGTGTCGACCACGTCTTCACCCTTGGTGGCGCCCAGGCGGTGGCGGCCCTGGCCTTCGGCACCGAGACGGTGCCGCGGGTGGACAAGGTCGTGGGACCGGGTAACATCTACGTGGCCACTGCCAAGCGAGCGGTGTTCGGCCAGGTTGGTATCGACATGATTGCCGGCCCCTCGGAGATTCTGGTGGTTTCCGATGGGGGTACCGACCCTGACTGGCTGGCCATGGACCTCTTCTCCCAGGCCGAACACGATGAGGACGCCCAGGCGGTGCTGGTGAGCTGGGATCACGAACACCTGCAGGCGGTGGAGGCGTCGATCGCGCGGCTGCTGCCGACCCTGGAGCGTGCCCCCATCGTGCGCGAGTCGCTGGCCCGGCGCGGCGCGCTGATCCACTGCCAGGGACGTGACGAGGCGGTGGCGCTGATCAATCGCGTCGCCCCGGAGCATCTGGAGCTCTCGGTGGCCAATCCCGAGGGCTGGCTGCCGGAAGTGCGCCATGCCGGCGCTATCTTCATGGGGCGCTATACGGCCGAGGCGCTGGGCGACTACTGCGCCGGCCCCAACCATGTGTTGCCCACCTCGGGCACGGCACGCTTCTCCTCACCGCTGGGGGTCTACGACTTCCAGAAGCGCTCCTCGATCATTCACTGCTCGGCACAGGGCGCCGGAGAACTCGGCAAGATCGCCTCCACCCTGGCCAGGGGCGAATCGCTCACCGCACACGCCCGTTCGGCCGAGTATCGTCTCAAGCCGTGACGCGTCGGAAGGCGGGGGATGTTTCATGACCCCTGGTTCGATCTAAGAGGGCTCCGCCGATCGGCTGGGCCCTCGCGTCGTCAGGGGCGTCACTCCTGCTTGGGGCGGGGGAGCTCCGGGGTCGGGCGCTCGCCGAGCTCGATGGTCACCTCCCGGCGCTCGCCGCCGCGGACGATCGACAGCGGCAGCCGAGTGCCGGGTGCCACCGCGGCGATGTCGCTCATGGTGCGTCGGGGGTCGAGCACCGGCTGGCCGTCGACTTCCAGCAGGACGTCGCCGGGCTGCAGGCCCGCACGGTCTGCGGGACCGTCCGGCACCACGCCGGCGATGATAACCCCGGCCGGCGCCTGCAGGCCGAAGGAGGCTGCGAGCTCCTGGTTGAGTTCCTGGGCCTCGATCCCCATCCAGCCGCGGATGACGCGCCCGCGGGTGACCAGTTCGTCGAGGATGTTGCGGGCCAGGTTGGCGGGGATCGCGAAGCCGATGCCCTGGGAGCCGCCCGAGCGCGAGAAGATGGCGGTGTTGATACCGACCAGTGCGCCCTCGGCGTTGACCAGCGCCCCTCCCGAATTGCCGGGGTTGATGGCGGCATCGGTCTGGATGAAGTCCTCGTAGGCATTGAGCCCCAGGTGGCTGCGGCCGGTGGCGCTGATGATGCCCATGGTCACGGTCTGACCGACCCCGAAGGGGTTGCCGATGGCCAGGGAGACGTCGCCCACGGCGACCCGGCCGGTGTCAGTCAGCTCGATTACCGGTAACGAAGTGAGGTCGATGCGCAGCACGGCAAGGTCGCTCTCCGGGTCGGTACCGATTACCTCGGCCAGGGTCTCGCGTCCGTCGCGCAGGGCGACCTGGATCTGGTCGGCACCGCGGATCACATGGTGGTTGGTCAGCACGTAGCCATCGTCACTGACGATGACCCCGGACCCGAGGCTGGAGAGCATGCGCTGGCGGCTGGGTAGCTCGTCGCCGAAGAACTGGCGGAAGAAGGGGTCCGACATCAGGGGGTGCTCTTCCCGCTCGACCACCCGGGTGGAGTAGATGTTGACGACCGCCGGCGCGGCGCGCTCCACCGCCTGTGCGTAGCTCGCAGGACCCTGCCGGCGCGTGAGGGGCTCGGCCTGGCGCACCTCTGGGGCCTCGCGGGAACGCGTCTCGTCGTCGGACTGTACCAGCGCCGGCGTGGCGGGTGGCGTCGTGGCCGGCCGGCCGATCAGCTGCGGGAAGGCATTGAGCAGCACGATGGCCGCCAGCACACCGATGAGGACGGGCCAGAGGTAGGGGAGCAGGGTGCGTCGCATGCAGCGGGGTCCTTGTCGATGGTGCTGGGTCGCGGGGCATCCTCCCGCTGGTTACACTGCGCGGATTGTAACATTGCCAACCCGACCACGCCCGGAGGCTGCATGATGAATCGCGACGACCTGGTCGCTGCCTGCGACCGACTGCTGGAGCCCCATCGCTTCAAGGACTATACCGTGAACGGCCTGCAAGTGGCGGGCACCGAGCGCGTCACGCGGGTCATGACCGGTGTGACCGCTTGCCAGGCGCTGCTCGACGAGGCCGTGGCCTGGCAGGCCGACCTCGTGCTGGTGCATCACGGCTACTTCTGGAAGAACGAGCCAGTCACCATCACCGGCATCAAGCGCCGGCGCCTGGCGACACTGTTGGCCCATGACATCAACCTTCTGGCCTATCACCTGCCGCTGGATGCCCACCCCGAGCTTGGCAACAACGCGGAACTCGGCCGCCGGCTGGGCTTCAGCGTAACGGGCTGTGCCGATGGCGAGCTCGGTGATGGGCTGGTGTGGCTGGGCGAGCCCCGCCCGGGCCTCGATGCCGCAGGCCTGGCCCGCGATGTCGGGACGTGCCTGGGTCGCAAGCCGCTGTTGGTCCAGGCGCCGGGGGGAGGTGAGATCCGTCACGTAGCCTGGTGCACCGGTGGGGCCCAGGACATGATCGCCGGTGCCCGGGAGGCCGGTGCCGACGCCTTCATCTCCGGCGAGATCTCCGAACGTACCACTCACCTGGCCCGGGAGATGGGCATTCACTACCTGGCGGCGGGGCATCATGCGACTGAGCGCTATGGGGTACAGGCCCTGGGCGAACGGCTCGCCGCCGAGTTCGGTATCGAGCACCGCTTCGTGGATATCGACAACCCTGCCTGAGCGCAAGGCGGGTGCCACGGCCGTTGGGCCGGGGCGGAGCAGAAGGGGGTCAGTAGCGTGGCGGTGGGGGGGAGGTGTCATCCCCCTTGAGGCCGAAGTCCTCCGAGAGGGTGCCGCGGTTGCCGTCGGCGTAATCTCGGGGGGTAGCGGGTTCCGTCCCGGTCGCGGCGGGGTTGGGGGAAACGGCGTCCATGGCCTGGTGGCGTAGCGTGCGGGTGCCGAGCCGCCTGCTGGCCTCCTCGGCTTCCTGTTCGAGGCCCCGGCTCTCGCGCTGCAGGTTCTCGGCCAGGCGGGCGATACG
Source organism: Halomonas sp. (assembly GCF_031581305.1). GTDB lineage: Bacteria > Pseudomonadota > Gammaproteobacteria > Pseudomonadales > Halomonadaceae > Halomonas. The sequence continues at coordinate 7,424 of NZ_JAVLBC010000012.1, read as the reverse complement.
CTCGAGGCTATCACCCATGCCGTCCTTGAGTTCCGCCAGGGCCCGCTCGCGTTCGGCGAGGCGCTGGCGCAGGCGCTGGGTGCTGCCGGCGCTGGTATTGAGTAGATGGTAGCCCAGTGCGCCGATGCCGATCCCGGCCAGCAGGCAGGCGATGGCCAGCACCCAGTTGATGTTGGTCTCGTCCACGTTATGCGTTCTCCTTGAGCATTTGGCGACATGCCGCGCAAGGCGCAGGTCTCATCACCTGGCCGGACGGAATCCGGACGCCCCTTCCGGATGTCCATTATAGTGGCGTCGCGGTGCATTGGGTCAACGCGGCGGCAGCCAATGCCAAGGGGGGGCGTGATGCGTATAATGCCCCCTTCGCGATTGACTCGAGTACAGGCCCTCAGGAACCCCATGAGCGAGACGCATCCCTCCCAAGCTTCCCGCGACGCGCGCCCCCCCGAGACCCCGATGACCCGCTATCGGGCGGATCTCGAGCGCAATGGCTTCCAGCCCGACGCTGCCCAGGAGCAGGCGGTGAAGCACCTGCAGCGCCTCTACGACGAGCTGGTGGCCACACCGCTCGCTCGGGTGGTGCCACCGAAGCGCGGTGGCGGGATCAAGTCGCGGATGGCCGGCCTGCTCGGTCGGCGCGACCGCGTGGTATCGTCCGAGCCGCTGCTGCCCATGATTCACGGTCTCTACTTCTGGGGTGGGGTGGGTCGCGGGAAGACCTACCTCATGGATACCTTCTTCGAGACGCTGCCCTTTCCCGAGAAGATGCGCACCCACTTTCACCGCTTCATGCAGCGGGTACACAACGAGCTGGAGCACTACAAGGGTGAACGCAACCCGCTTACGCTGATCGCCGCCAAGTTCGCCGCCGAGGCCCGGGTCATCTGCTTTGACGAGTTCTTCGTCAAGGACATCACCGATGCCATGATCCTGGCCAACCTGCTCGAGTCGCTCTTCGCCCACGGCGTGGTGCTGGTGGCGACCTCGAACATCGTTCCCGGTGAGCTCTACAAGGATGGCCTGCAGCGGGCCCGCTTCCTGCCGGCCATCGACCTTCTCGAGCGTCACTGCGAGGTGGTCAACGTGGACTCGGGGATCGACTACCGCCTGCGCGCCCTGGAGCGTGCCCAGATCTTCCATGCCCCGCTGGACGATGCGGCCGAGGCCGAACTGGCCCGCAGCTTTCGCGAAATTGCCGGCCACGAGGGCGAGGAGGGGGCCCCGATCGAGATCAATCATCGGGTGCTGCACGCCCTCCGGCTGCATGATGACGTGGTGTGGTTCGAGTTCACCGAGCTCTGCGACGGTCCCCGCAGCCAGAACGACTACATCGAGCTGGCCCGCGAATTCCATAGCGTGCTGGTCTCCAACGTCACCTGCATGGGCGGTGCCACGGATGATCAGGCGCGGCGCTTCATCAACATGGTCGACGAGTTCTATGACCGTGGCGTCAAGCTGCTGATGTCCGCCGAGGTGCCGGCTGAGCAGCTCTACCGTGACGGTCGTCTAGCGTTCGAGTTCCAGCGCACCCTCTCGCGTCTCCAGGAGATGCAGTCCCATGACTACCTGGCGCTGCCTCATGAACCGTGACCCGGCCTGCGTCCGGGCGCGGCAAGCTGGAAGCTTGAGGAGCGGCGCTTCGCACCTGGAAGTGTTCAAAGAAAACCTTGCCCCAGGCTGTGGAGCTTCCAGCTTGCGCGCAGCATTGCCTTGACGATGGCGGCTCGTGTAGAATGCGCGCTCGCTCGACTGTTGTCTCGCCCCGAGGGCGGAGGCAACCAAGAAAAATAGGGACGGTTCCATGCCGGATGCCCGGCGGCAGAACCCAATACATCAAATGGTGATTCATCCATGAAGACGTTCACTGCCAAACCGCAGTCCGTCCAGCGCGACTGGTTCGTCGTCGACGCTGCGGAAAAGACGCTCGGCCGTCTGGCCACCGAGATTGCTCGTCGCCTGCGCGGCAAGCACAAGCCGGAATATACGCCGCATGTTGATACCGGTGATTACATCGTCGTGATCAACGCCGAGAAGGTCCGGGTCACCGGCAACAAGGCCAGCGCCAAGACCTACTACCGCCATACCGGGTACCCGGGCGGCCTGCGCTCCATGAATTTCGAGAAGATGATCGCCCATGCGCCGGAGCGAGTCATCGAGTCCGCTGTCAAGGGCATGCTGCCGAAGGGTCCTCTGGGTCGTGCCATGTACTCGAAGCTCAAGGTCTATGCCGGCACCGAGCATCCGCACGCTGCCCAGCAGCCGCAAGAACTGAACATCTGAGGGAGTCTTCGCCATGACACAGAAATATTACGGTACCGGGCGCCGCAAGACCTCCACCGCCCGTGTTTTCCTGAAGCCGGGCACCGGCAAGATCACCGTCAACAGCCGTGATCTGGACCAGTATTTTGGTCGCGTCACCGGCCGCATGGTGGTTCGTCAGCCCCTCGAGCTGACGGATACACTTGGCCAGTTCGACGCCTACGTCACCGTCAAGGGCGGCGGCGGTTCGGCCCAGGCCGGCGCGATTCGCCATGGCATTACCCGTGCGCTCTTGGACTACAACGAAGACTTCCGCGGCCAGCTGCGCGAGGCGGGTTACGTCACCCGTGACGCCCGCCAGGTCGAGCGCAAGAAGATCGGCCTGCGCAAGGCGCGTCGTCGCCCGCAGTTCTCCAAGCGCTGATACGCTTCGTATCGCCGCACGAAAACGCCCAGGTCCAGCGACCTGGGCGTTTTTTGTTCTTGATCAAGAATTTGTCGTCAGGTTTCCCGCTTGTTCAGGGAACCTTTCCTTGTGCGGGGCGACACGATTTTTTACCATATACCGCATTTGGTATCCGTGGTCGCGGGGGATTCTCTGCCCGTGATGGAACAGCGGGTAAGCTGATGGGAGAAACCTGAAAATGGCAGATAACGGCGTAAACAAGGGTCGGCGCCGTTTCCTCGTAGGTGCCACCACCGTCGTGGGTGCGGTGGGTGCCGTCGGGGTTGCGGTCCCCTTTGTGGCTTCCTGGCAGCCTAGTGCCAGGGCAAGAGCGGCGGGTGCCCCCGTCCAGGCCGACGTGTCGAAGCTCGAACCCGGGCAGCGCATGACCGTCGAGTGGCGGGGTAAGCCGGTGTGGATTCTCAATCGCTCCCCGGAGATGATCGAGCGTACCGAGTCGATCGATGCCTCGCGGCTGGCCGATCCGGATTCTGACGTGCCTCAGCAGCCCGGATACATCGAGGGAACGTTGCGTTCCATCAAGCCGGAAATCGGCGTGATCGTCGGCATCTGCACCCACCTGGGCTGCTCACCGCTGTTCAAGCCCGAGCCGGATGCCGAAGGGGTCGGTGTGGATAACTGGCCGGGCGGCTTCTTCTGCCCCTGCCATGGCTCGCGCTTCGATCTGGCCGGCCGGGTGTTCCGCAACGTGCCGGCGCCGACCAACCTCGAGGTGCCGCCTTACCGCTTCGACAGTGATGTGCTGATCACGGTCGGCGAAGATGAGGAGACTGCCTGATGGGTAACCCGAACAAAGTCAAGGCGGAGCGCGGCTTGATGCGCTGGGTCGATGACCGCTTCCCGGCCACCCAGATGTGGCAGGACCACATGGCGAAGTACTACGCGCCGAGGAATTTCAACTTCTGGTACTTCTTCGGTTCCCTGGCGCTGCTGGTACTGGTCAACCAGATCCTTACCGGGGTCTGGCTGACCATGAGCTACAACCCCTCGGCCGAGGGGGCTTTCGCTTCTGTCGAGTACATCATGCGCGACGTGGAGTGGGGCTGGTTGATCCGCTACATGCACTCCACCGGCGCGACGGCCTTCTTCGTGGTCGTCTATCTGCACATGTTCCGCGGCCTGCTCTATGGCTCCTACAAGGCGCCCCGCGAGCTGGTGTGGATCTTCGGCATGGCCATCTACCTGGCGTTGATGGCGGAAGCCTTCATGGGCTACCTGCTGCCCTGGGGCCAGATGTCCTATTGGGGGGCTCAGGTCATCATCTCCCTGTTCTCTGCGATTCCCGTCATCGGACCCGACCTGACCCAGTGGATTCGCGGTGACTTCCTGATTTCCGGCATTACCCTCAACCGTTTCTTTGCCCTGCACGTGGTGGCGTTGCCGATCGTGATCCTGGCGCTGGTGGTGCTGCACATCATTGCCCTGCACGAGGTCGGGTCCAACAACCCCGACGGCATCGACATCAAGAAGAAGAAGGACGAGTCTGGCAAGCCGCTGGACGGTATCCCCTTCCATCCGTACTACACGGTGAAGGACCTCGTTGGCGTGGCGGTATTCCTGTTCGTCTTCTGCGTGGTGATCTTCTACTTCCCTGAAGGGGGCGGTTATTTCCTCGAGAAACCCAACTTCCAGCCGGCTGACCCGCTGACGACGCCCAATCATATCGCCCCGGTATGGTACTTCACGCCCTTCTACGCGATCCTGCGAGCGATCACCTTCTCGCTGTTTGGCCTCGACGCCAAGTTCCTCGGCGTGATTTGCATGGGCGCGGCCATCGCAGTGCTCTTCGTGCTGCCGTGGCTCGACCGCAGTCCGGTGCGCTCGATGCGCTACAAGGGCTGGATGTCCAAGACGATGCTGGCGCTGTTCGCGATCAGCTTCCTGGTCCTGGGCGTGCTCGGGGTACTGCCGGTCACCGAGGGGCGCACCCTGCTGTCCCAGGTGTGTACCGTCATCTACTTCGCCTTCTTCCTGCTGATGCCGTTCTATACCCGGCTGGAGAAGACCAAACCCGTTCCGGAAAGGGTGACTGGCTAATGAAAAAGCAACTATTTGCACTGCTCTTCGCGCTAGTGCCTATGGTCGGGTTCGCTGCCGGAGGCGGTGGCGTCCATCTGGAAGAGATGAACCCGGACCTCGAGGACAAGGCGTCCCTGCAGAACGGCATGAAGCTCTTTGTCAACTACTGCATGGGCTGCCACTCCCTGGAGCACCAGCGGTTCGCGCGTGCCGCCGAGGATCTGGACATCCCCCAGGACCTGGTCGAGGAGAACCTGATCTTCTCTCCCGACCTGGCCTTCAACGACCAGATGCACATCGCCATGAACAGTGGCGATGCCGAGAGCTGGTTCGGTGCGCCGCCCCCCGACCTGACCCTCGAGTCGCGTCTGCGCGGCACCGACTGGATCTATTCCTACCTGCTGAGCTTCTACAAGGATCCGGCTCGTCCCACCGGCGTCAACAATGCGGTCTTCCCGTTGGTGGCCATGCCCAATGTGCTGGAGCCGCTGCAGGGCGTGCAGGAGAAGGTCTGCGCCGCGACGGACCAGCCGGTCGAGGGGGCCGAACTTGACCCGCTGACCGGCAAGTACCAGTCCTGCGAGACGCTGCAGGTCACCCAGCCCGGCGAGATGGAGCCGGCGGAGTTCGAGGAGGCGGTCTACGACCTGACCAACTTCCTGGCCTACGTGGGTGAGCCCTCCAAGCTGCACGCTCAGTCGCTGGGGCCGAAGGTCTTGATCTTCATCTTCATCTTCGGTGTCATCGCTTACCTGCTGAAGCGTGAGTACTGGCGCGACGTTCACTGATCCGTTACCGACGGACAGCCACGGGGGCGCATGGCCGAGGGCCATGCGCCCTTCGTGGTCTTTGCCCGATACCGGGCAGCACGATGGCCTCAAGGCGGGGTCGGTCGTGTTATCATCTCGGCACGAACTGATGCGAGGATTGTTACATGGGTGTAGTGGCCAAGCGGTCGTCGATGATCTTCTATTCCGGAGGGGGTGACCATTACAGTCATCGCGTGCGAATCGTGCTTGCCGAGAAGGGCGTGGCAGTCGATATCATCGAGGTGACTGACGAGCAGCACCCCGAGGAACTCGCCGACCTCAACCCCTACAACAGCGTGCCCACGCTGCTTGACCGTGATCTGGTGCTCTATGAGTCCAAGGTGATGATGGAGTACCTCGACGAGCGCTTTCCGCATCCGCCGCTGCTGCCCGTCTATCCCGTGGCGCGTGCCAAGAGCCGCCTGTGGATGCACCGCATCGAGCGAGAGTGGTGTCCGTTGGTCGAGCAGATCCAGAGTGGCGCCAAGAAGGACGCCGAGAAGGCGCGCAAGGAGCTGCGCGAGAGCCTGGTCGGCATCTCGCCGATCTTCGAGGACATGCCCTACTTCATGAGCGAGGAGTTCACCCTGGTGGACTGCTGTCTGGCGCCGATCCTCTGGCGACTGCCGGTGCTGGGCATCGAGTTGCCCGAGAAACAGGTCAAGCCCTTGATGGGCTACATGGAGCGTCTGTTCGACCGTGATGGCTTCAAGGCAGCGCTCAGCGAAAGCGAGCGCGAAATGCGCCCCTGAACTTCGATCCGGTGATGACCGGGTCCCCGACCCAGGAGGGCCAAGTAATGCAATCGAGCCGTCCCTATATTGCCAGGGCCCTATACCAGTGGCTGCTGGACAATGACCTGACCCCCTACATCGTCGTCGATGCCGAGCAGGCGGGGGTCGAGGTTCCCCGGCAGTTCGTCCAGAACGGCCAGATCGTGCTGAACCTGGCGCCCACCGCGGTGCGTGACTTCGCCATGGAGAACGAAGCGGTGAGCTTCTCGGCGCGTTTCGGCGGTCGTCCCATGCAGGTGATGGTGCCTATCGAGGCGCTGATCGCAATCTATGCCCGAGAAAATGGCGTGGGCATGGTGTTCGGTCATGAGCCGGTCATTCCTGCCGAAGCTGCCAAGGCGGAGGCCCCCCGTCTCGATGAGGAGGCGCGTGATGATGATGTCCCTCGAGAAGAGGGGCAAGGCGACGAGGCGCCGCCGCGCAAGGGGCGTCCCTCGCTGCGGGTCATCAAGTGATCCGGAAGTGATCAGGTGGCCGCGCTTCCGGGAGGCGGAGTATCCACGCGAAACGGCAGGCCACAAGCCTGCCGTTTCGCGTTTCGGAAGGGTGTTCAGTCCAGGTAGTCGAAGACCTTGACGATGCGTTGCATGCCACCGACGTTGGAGACGGCCTGGACGATACGCTCAGCCTCGTTGCGGGTGACGATGCCCATCAGGTAGACGCTGTTGTTCTCGACGATCACGCGGATGCGGCCCGAGTCAATCTCCTCATTGGCCGCCAGGCTCGTTCGGATACGGGCGCGCAGCCAGGTGTCGGAAAGCCGCTGGCTGGCCGGCAGGTTGGCGGCGATGGAAAGCTCGTTGTGCACTTCTCGAACGTTGCGCACTTTGTCGGCAACCGCCTCGGCCCTCACCTTGAGCTCTTCGCTGGGCACCTGGCCGGTGAGCAGGACCACGCCGTTGAAGCTGGTGACGCTGGCGTGGATCTGGCTGCTCAGCTCCTTGTTTTCCAGGATGGCGAGGCGGGCCTTCAGTTCGATGCTCTGGTCATCGACAAAGGTACCGACGGAACGGCGGCTGTGCAGCGCGCTAGCGCCGGCCGCGGCACCACCCACCACGACGGGGGCGCAGCCATAGA
>NZ_JAVLBC010000193.1:0-5953 GCF_031581305.1 Halomonas sp. | reverse complement strand
GGCGCTTCCCGTTCCCAGTGGCGTGACATGCGCAAGGTGGCGGTCGGGCCACAAGATCTCAGCTCCCGCTGTCCGATGCACATGACGCGTTCTTGCTCGTTAGCGGCACCCCCAGCCACGACGATTCTCGGCACACTCATATCGCCCCTTCAGCAAGGAGCGGACCCCCAGCATGAGCCCTTGCCGATTTCCTGTCCTGGGCCTGTCCGGCATAATGTATGCCCGACTGCATCGTGAGGGGCATCATGCACCCCATACTGAACGACATCCGGCTGGTGACCTTCGACCTGGACGGCACCCTGGTCGACTCCGTGCCCGACCTGGCCGCGGCGGTGGACGCCGCTCTCGCGGATCTCGGCCTGGCACCGTGCGGCGAGTCGCGTGTGCGTGATTGGGTGGGCAATGGCTCGCTCAGGCTGATGCAGCGTTCATTGCGGCACGCCCAAGGCCGGGAGCCCGATGCGGCGCTGTTGGCAAGGGCTCATCAGCGCTTCCTCGACCACTACGGCCGCGACCCCAGTGCTCGCACCCGACTCTATCCCGGGGTGCGGGAAGCGCTGAACGCCCTGCGCGACCGTGGGGTCCCCCTGGCGCTGGTGACCAACAAGCCCAGCACCTTCATCGTGCCGATTCTAGAGACCTTCGGCTTGGCCGAGCACTTCAGCCTCTGTCTGGGGGGCGACAGCCTGGCGCAGAAGAAGCCCGACCCGGCCCCCTTGCTGTATGTGGCGAACCAATTCGACGTCTTGCCCTCGGTCTGCCTGATGGTCGGTGACTCGCGCCATGACATTGCCGCGGGGAAGGCGGCGGGCTTTCGTACGCTGGCGGTCCCCTATGGCTACAACCACGGCGAGCCGGTGCGCGACAGCGGCCCCGATGGCGTGGTTGAATCGCTGGCGGAACTCGTTTAACGTGATTTCGGCTTATGCTATAAGCGCGGCCTAATCAATATGTTATTGCTATAAGACGCGGACCCTAGTCGATGATCAGCCGCAACCTGCCGGACACCTTCTCGACCCGCGGCGGCCCTCTGGTCGCCGCTCGCTACCTGCCCCGCTCGCCTGTCCGCGGCGGTTGGCGATGGTGACGCTGCCTCGTTGAGTCTGCCCTAGCGCCCCGCGCCCACCATGACCAACCGTTACATCGAGGATTCCGGGCATGATGACCCCCGAACGCTTCCGCGAGCTGGCCGACGCCGGCTACAACCGTATCCCGGTCACCCGCGAGGTGCTGGCCGATCTCGATACCCCGCTCTCTACCTACCTGAAGCTGGCCAACGCCCCCTGGACCTTCCTGCTCGAATCGGTACAGGGCGGCGAAAAGTGGGGACGCTACTCGATCATCGGCCTGCCCAGTCGCGAGCGCATAGAAGTGCATGGCTTTACTGTCAGCCATATTGTCGACGGTGAGCTGCAGGGCGCCGCTGAGGTGGAGGACCCGCTCGAGTGGATCGAGGAGTTCCAGGCTCGCTTCAAGGTGCCGCAGCTGGATGATCAGCCGCGCTTCGACGGTGGCCTGGTGGGCTACTTCGGCTACGACACTATCCGCTATATCGAGCCGCGTCTGCGCAGCGAGGCCGCCGCCGCCAAGCCCGACCCGCTGGGCGTGCCGGACATCTTGCTAATGGTATGCGACGAACTGGTCGTGTTCGACAACCTCTCAGGGCGCCTGACCTTGTGGACCCACGCCGATACGACCGAGCCCCGCGCCTATGCCAACGCGTTGGAGCGCCTGGAGGCCCTGGAGATCCGCCTGCGCAGCGCCACGCTCAATACCATCAGCCCCGGCACGGGCAGTGCCGCCGTGGAGGAGGGCGACTTCTCCTCCGGCTTCACCGAGGCGGGCTTCAAGGACGCGGTCGAGCAGATCAAGGAGTATGTGCTGGCCGGTGACGTCATGCAGTGCGTACCATCCCAGCGCATGTCGATCCCCTATCGGGCCGCGCCCCTGGATCTCTATCGCGCCCTGCGCAGCCTCAACCCCTCGCCCTACATGTTCTTCCTCGACCTCGGCGATCATCAGGTGGCCGGCTCCTCGCCGGAGATCCTCACTCGCCTGGAAGAGGGCGAAGTGACGGTGCGTCCCATCGCCGGTACCCGCAAGCGCGGGCGTACCGAGGAGGAGGATCGCGCCCTGGAAGCTGACCTGCTGGCCGATCCCAAGGAGCGCGCCGAGCACCTGATGCTGATCGATCTGGGCCGCAACGACGTGGGTCGCATCAGCGAGACCGGCTCGGTGAAGGTCACCGAAGAGATGGTGGTGGAGCGTTACTCCCACGTGATGCACATTGTCTCCAACGTCACCGGGCGCCTCAAGCCGGGGCTCTCCGCCATGGACGCCCTGCGCGCCACCTTCCCGGCAGGCACCGTCTCCGGCGCCCCCAAGATCCGGGCACTCGAGATCATCGACGAGCTGGAGCCGGTCAAGCGTGGCATCTATTCCGGCGCCGTCGGTTATCTCTCCTGGCACGGCAACCTGGACACTGCCATCGCGATCCGCACCGCGGTGATCAAGGATGGCCAGCTGCATGTCCAGGCCGGTGCCGGTATCGTCGCCGATTCGGTACCCGAGATGGAGTGGCAGGAGACCCTCAACAAGGGCCGCGCCCTGTTCCGCGCCGTGGCCATGGCCGAGCACGGCCTGGACAACCTCGAGTGACACGCCATCCCTGAATTTCATCGCTTGGCCATGGCCGGGCGGGCGCCCCGCGGGGCTGGAGACAAGATCCATGAACGTCTGCATGATCGACAACTACGACAGCTTCACCTTCAATGTGGTGCAGTACCTGGGGGAGCTGGGCGCCGAGGTGGCGACCCACCGTAACGACGCCATCACCCTCGAACAGATCGAGGCCATGGCCCCGACCCATCTGGTGATCTCCCCGGGACCCTGTACGCCCGACGAGGCCGGCATTTCCATGGCGGCCATTCGTCACTTTGCCGGGCAGTTGCCGATACTAGGCATCTGCCTGGGCCACCAGGCCATCGGCCAGGTCTACGGCGGGAAGGTGGTCCGCGCACCTCAGGTGATGCATGGCAAGACCTCGCGGGTTCGCCATTTCGGCCAAGGGGTCTTCGAGGGCCTCGAGGACCCGCTGGAGGTGACGCGCTACCATTCTCTGGTGGTGGAGCGTGAGAGCCTGCCCGACTGCCTCGAGATCACCGCCTGGTGCGACGATGACGATGTCACGCCGGGGTTGATCATGGGACTGCGCCACCGTGAGCTGGATGTCGAAGGGGTACAGTTCCATCCCGAGTCGATCCTGACCCGCCAGGGCCATGAGCTGCTGGCCAACTTTCTCAAACGTCATGTCTAGGCGCCGCTGAGCCGAGCCTGAGTCGAGGCTGATTAGAGGATAGTGATTATGCAGATGCGAGAGGCCATCGGTGCGGTGATGCGCCGTGAGAACCTGAACTTCGCCGAGACCCATGAAGTGATGCGCCAGATCATGACCGGCGAGGCCAGCGATCCTCAGATTGCTGCCTTCCTGGTGGGCATGGCCATGAAGGGCGAGACCGCCGAGGAGATCAGTGCCGCTGCCCAGGTGATGCGTGAACTGATGAACCCGGTCCGGCTGCAAGCCGACAACGTGGTCGACATTGTCGGCACCGGGGGCGACGGCGCCAACCTCTTCAACGTCTCAACGGCCGCGAGCTTCGTGGTCGCCGCGGGCGGGGCCCATGTTGCCAAGCACGGCAACCGCGGAGTCTCCTCCTCGTCGGGCAGTGCCGACCTGTTCGCCGTGGCCGGCATTCACCTGGACCTCGACGCCGAGCAGGTCGGCCGCTGCATCGAGCAGGTGGGCGTGGGCTTCATGTTCGCCCCCAACCATCACCCGGCGATGCGCTATGCCGTGGGCCCGCGTCGCGAGATGGGCGTGCGTACCCTGTTCAACATCCTGGGGCCTCTGACCAATCCCGCCGGCGCCCCCAACCAGGTGCTGGGGGTCTATGCGCCCGAGCTGGTGCCGCTGATGGCAGAGGTTCTCCGGCGCCTGGGCAGCGAGCATGTACTGGTGGTCCATGCCGAGGACGGCCTCGATGAGATTTCGCTGGCGCAGCCGACCCTGGTCGCCGAACTGAAGGACGGGGCGATCCGCGAGTACACGATTACCCCCGAGACCTTCGGCATCGAACGCCAGTCCCTGGACCCGCTGCGGGTGAAGACCGCCGAGGATAGCCTGCGGCTGGTCGAGCAGGCCCTGGTGGGCGAGGGGCCGGCGGCGGACATCGTCGCGCTCAATGCCGGCGCCGCCCTCTACGCCTCGGGCGTGGCCGACAGCCTGGCGGAGGGCGTGGCCATGGCGCAGGACGCCCAGGCCTCGAAGTTGCCGCTCGAGAAGCTTAGGGAACTCGCCAATTTCACCCGCGTGTTCACCCATTGAGGCCCGTCATGACCGATACTCGTTCCCTGCCCACCATCCTGGAGCGCATCTTGGCCCGCAAGGAGGAGGAGGTCGCCGAACGGCGGCGTGTCGTCTCCGAGCAGGAGCTGCTGCGCCTGGCCGCCGAGCAGTCTGATGCGCGAGGGTTCGTCACCGCGCTTGATGCTGCCATCCAGGCCGGCGACCCGGCGGTGATCGCCGAGATCAAGAAGGCCTCGCCCTCGAAGGGGGTGATTCGCGAGGACTTTCGCCCCGGCGAGATTGCCGTGAGCTACGCCGAGGGCGGTGCGGCCTGCCTCTCGGTGCTTACCGATGCCGACTTCTTCCAGGGCCACGAGGACTACCTGATCGAGGCGCGGGACGCCTGTTCCCTGCCGGTCATCCGCAAGGACTTCATCACCCACGGCTACCAGGTGAGCGAGGCTCGCGCCCTCGGCGCCGACTGCATCCTGCTGATCGTTGCCGCCCTCGACGATGCCCGGATGGCGGACCTGCATCGCCAGGCCGTGGAACTGGGCATGGACGTGCTGGTGGAGGTGCACGATCCCATGGAGCTCGACCGGGCACTCAAGCTCGACCTCGCCCTGGTGGGGATCAACAATCGCGATCTGCACACCTTCGACACCCGGCTCGAGACCACCCTGGAACTGCTGCCGCGGATCCCCGCTGGCGTGACCGTCGTCACCGAGTCCGGCATCCATACCCGGGACGACGTGCTGCGCATGCGCGAGCATGACGTCAACGCCTTCCTGGTGGGCGAGGCCTTCATGCGCGAAGCCGACCCCGGCCAGGCCCTGCGCCGGCTGTTCTTCTGATCCTCCTGTGCAAGCGACTGCGGGCAGCCTTCGGGCTGCCCGCTGTGGTTCGGGCAGTGCGAGAGGCTCAGAAGGCGGGAGAGTCCGGGTAGACCAGGCTGATCAGGCGCTCCCCCGGCTGAGGTTCGAGCGGCGACTGATCGCTGGCGACGCTGACCTGCTCCTGGGCATCGATGCAGAACAGCGGCAGCAAGCGATGCGCATGGGTCTCGATATAGGCGTCGACATCGAAGGTCTCGTGCAGTCGCGTGGTCCTTACCTCCGCCCCCTGGGCCACCAGGCTCGCCAGCTTGTGCCAGGTCACTTGCTTGCCAAACAGGCGGGGCAACTCGGCCAGTTGCCGGGGCCGCTCTCTCTCGGCGTCGCGTTCCCCGTTGACCCCCAGCTGGAAGACCTTGCCATGTCCCAGCCTCCCTTCGAAGTGCAGGGCAGCCAGGTCGTTCTGTTCGCGGTAGGGGGAGAGGGGCAGGAAGTGGCCCAGACCGGTCATCTCCAGGTGCTCCTGGGCATGTGCCGAGGTCGGGTTGCCGAAATAGGTCGGCAGGCCAGCCATGCGCGCCTCTTCCAGGGCGTCCCGGTCATGGTCGCAAAGGCGCACGGCGAAGCCAGCCTCCTGGAGAGCCTGGCCTACGGCACGCGCGACCGGGTTGGCGCCGAGGATCAGGAATCCTCTGGGTGGCGGGGTCGTGACGCCCAGGGCGCTGGCGATGGGGCGGGAGAGCAGGCCCTGGATCACCACCGTGGCGATGATCAC
>NZ_JAVLBC010000192.1:0-5962 GCF_031581305.1 Halomonas sp. | reverse complement strand
ACGACCCCGAGCTGCTGGCGAGCTTCCCCCGCGAGGACTTCATTCCCGCCGACAACGCCCTCTATGCGCCCATCGAGGACGTCGCAGAAGAGCTCGGCCTGCTGCGCTGATGGCGGGCGAGCCACGCCGGCCGCTGGTCGCCTTCGAGGCCGAGGATCTCGGCCACGATGACCAGGTGGTGCTATCCCGACTGACACTCGCCCTCTATCCGGGTGAATGTGTCGCCCTGCTCGGCCCCAGCGGGGCCGGCAAGTCCACCCTGCTCGGCGCCCTGCGCCGACGGCTGGACGACATCGCCGCCTGGTGCCCCCAGCAGCACGGCCTGGTGCCCCAACTGGCGGTCTATCACAACATCTACATGGCGCGACTGGCCGAGCACTCGGCCCCGGCCAACCTGTGGAACCTGGTGCGCCCGCTGGCCGGCCCCTGGCGCCAGGTTGACGAGCTCTGCGATGCCCTGGGCCTGACCGGGCTGATGCGCCGCCCCATCGGCCAGCTCTCCGGCGGCCAGCGCCAGCGGGTCGCCATCGCCCGGGCCCTCTACCAGCAGCGTGACCTGTTCCTGGGCGACGAGCCGGTGGCCAGCGTCGACCCCCACCAGGCGCTGCGCCTGCTGGCGCTGATCGAGTCGCGCCACGCCACCTCGGTGATCGCCCTCCACCAGCGAGAGCTGGCCCTCAGCCACTTCGACCGAGTGTGGGGGCTGCGTGACGGCCGACTGGTGATCGACGCCCCGGCCCGCGAGCTGACCCTGACGGACCTGGACGGTCTCTACCCCGATGCCGATGCGCCCGCCGACTCGCCCCGTGAGGAAGCGGCGCCGCAGATGCCGGACCCGGAGGCGCTGCCCTGCGCGCGGGGGCGTCCGTGAGCGACAGCCTGACCCAAAAGCCGCGACATGGCCGTCACTGGTGGCGCGGCGACAGTACCGGACTGAGGCTGGCTCGCCATACCCTGGCATTGGTGGCACTGGCGGTGGTGGCGGTGCCCTTCGCCGACCTGGCGATCCTGACCCGCGACCCCTGGGGGGAGCTGGCGCGCATGGCCCGGGGACTGGCCTGGCCCGCCTGGGGGACACTGGAATCACCGCTGGAGGCCCTCGGTCTGACGGTCGCCGTGGCCCTGTGGGGCACGCTGGGCGGGCTGGCTCTGGGCTTCCCCCTGGCACTGCTGTTCGCCCGCTCACGGCTGGTCCGCGCCGTCTGCGCCTTCGTGCGGGCGATCCACGAGCTGTTCTGGGCGCTGCTCTTCCTGCAGGTGTTCGGCCTCTCGGCCGCCACGGCCCTGATGGCCCTGGCGATCCCCTATGCCGGCATCTTCGCCAAGGTCTACGCGGAGATCCTCGAACAGATATCCGCCGCCCCACGCGATGCCCTGCCGAGAGGGGTCGGGCGGCTGTCGCGCTTCGTCTATGCCGAGCTACCGCTGGCGTGGGCCAGGCTCGCCGCCTATACCCGCTACCGCTTCGAGTGTGCACTGCGCGCCAGCGTATTGCTGGGCTTCGTCGGCCTGCCGACCCTGGGTTTTCAGCTCGAGACCGCCTTCCGCGAAGGACGCTACCACGAGGCTGGGGCCCTGCTGTGGCTCTTCTATTTGCTGATCGCCAGCCTGCCCTGGTGGGGCCACCGACGGCTGATACCCCTGCTGGTGCTGGGCGGCGCCTTTCTGCTGGGTCCCTGGCCGACGGTGGAGGGCGGCCTGCTGTGGCGCTTCGTGTCCGAGGATATCTGGCCAAGGGCGTTGCTGGCCGGCGATTGGGGAGGGCTGGTCGAGTGGTTCGCGCGCATTCCCGACCTGGGGCCCGCCATCGGCAACACCCTGCTGCTCGGCCTGCTGGGCAGCGTGGGGACGCTGTTGGTCGCCCTGGCGTTGTGGCCGCTGGCCTCTCGCCACTTCGGCAATCCGGTGACCCGGCTGGCCGGGCGGGGCCTGCTGGTCTTCCTGCGCTCGACGCCCGAGCTGATGCTGGCCTTCTTCTTCCTGCTGCTGCTGGGTCCCTCGCTGCTTCCCGCCTGGCTGGCGCTGGCACTGCACAACGGCGCGCTGATCGCCTTCCTGGTGGCGCGCCATGCCGATGCCATCATCCCGGGGATGCCGGGGGTGAACACCGCAGGACGGTTGGCCTACGAACTGTTGCCACGGCTCTATCCGGGCATTCTGGCGCTGCTCTACTACCGTGCCGAGGTGATCCTGCGCGAGACAGCCATCCTCGGGATGCTGGGAGTGGCCACCCTGGGCTACTACATCGACGAGAACTTCGAGTACCTGCTGTTCGACGTGGCCTTCTTCCTGCTGCTGGTTACCGCGGCCCTCAATATCGCCGTGGACGCCCTCTCACGACGGCTGCGCCCGCGGGAGACCGCCGTCATCGACGATCCCTGCCAGCGCTAGGGACGTCGCCTCTCTCGGCGCCGGGAATCACTCGGCGCAATCGATACATTTCAGCACCAGGGGATCGCTTTCCAGTCGCCTGGCACCGATCCATTCTCCACACTCGATGCACTCGCCGTACTCGCCCCTGTCGATGCGCGAGAAGGCCCCGGTGATGCGGTGCAGCGCCAGCTGGCGACGCTGCTCCTCGGCCTTGGCCATGGCCTGTCCCTGCAGGGCATCCATGCGCGACAGACGCCCTACCGAGGTCTGGTCCAGCATCACGGTGTCGCGGGCATCACGGCTGGCGTCGCTCTGCTCGAGCAGTTCGGCGCGCAGCGCGTGCAAGCGCCTCACCACGGCGTCCATATCCAGCTCAGGATGGTTCATTATCGCCTCCACTTCCGGAAACTTTGAATCAGCCCGGCACGCCACCGTATGCACTCAAGCTGATATCCTAGGTCGCTTTCACCGGCAGGGCCGCCATGGCTCCATCTTGCCACCGCGCTCCTGCCGTCGCACTCCCGTCTTGCCATCCAACACGCACCGGAGGTCACCATGGGTTACCGCACCCTGCTGCGGGATCATCGCGGGCTATTGGGCATCGCCTTCCTGGCGATGTTCACCTCGAGCCTCGGTCAGAGCTTCTTCATCGGCCTCTTCCAGGCGCCGATCAGCACGCACCTGGGACTCTCCGCCGGGCAGTTCGGCACCGCCTATGCCGCGGTGACCCTGGTCGCGGGGTTCGCCGTGCTTCGCCTGGGCCCCAGCATCGACTGGGTGGCCCCGCGACGCTTCGCGCTGACGGTGATCGGCGCGTTGCTCGCCGGCATCCTGCTGTTGACCGCCGCCCCCTGGTGGGGGCTGGGGCTTCTTGGCCTGGGGCTGGTGCGTTTCTGCGGCCAGGGCATGATGACCCACCTGGGCAACACCCTCGCCGGCCGGGAGTTCGTCACCATGCGCGGCCGCGCCCTGGGCCTGGTCAGCACCGGCATCATGCTCGGCGAGACGGCCCTGCCGCCGCTGATGGCGGCACTGCTGGTGTGGCTGGGATGGCGAGAGCTATGGTGGCTGCTGGTGGCCTTCCTGGCCCTGTTCTGGGTACCGCTGCTGCTTCGTGGCCCCTGGCCGAAGGCACCGGGCAAGCGACCGGCGCGTGGCCAGCGACGCGAAGGTCCTCGCCCCTTCCGCGAGGCACGCTTCTGGCAGTTGCTGCCGCTGCTGATGATCCTGCCGGTGACCATGACCGGGCTCTTCATCTACCAGTCACGCATGACCGAGGACCTGGGCAGTTCGCTCACCGTCTATGCCCTGGCCCTGACCGGCATGGGGCTGGCCAAGCTGCCCGGCGCCCTGCTGGGCGGCCGCTGGGTCGACAGGCTCGGCCCGGTACGCCTGGCAAGGCTCTACCTGCTGCCCTATGCGCTGGCCCTGGTGGTGGCCATCCTCGCCGGCGGTGACATCGGCGTCTGGGCACTGATGGTGGGCGGGGGGCTCGCCATGGGGGCCCAGGAGTCCATCGCCACCAGCCTGCTGGTGCGCCTGTGGGGCGCCGAGCACCTGGGCACGGTGCGCGCCACCCTGAGCGCCGCCATGGTCTTCTCCACGGGGATCGCGCCGGCGCTGCTGGGCATCGCGCTAGACCTGGGCGCTTCCTTCTCCCATGTCCTGGTCGGCATGCTGGCGCTGCTGGTCATCGGCTGGGCGCTGGCCCAGGGCGTGCTGGCGAGCCCCGAGGCCCGGGGAGCCTGACGCGACGACGCCGGCCCGGAGGCCGGCGTCGCGTGGTGCAGGCGATGGCGATCAGCGCAGCAGCAGCACCGGACCCTTGGCCTTGCGCAGCATGGCGGTGGTGGTGCTACCCACCAGCAGATGGCGAATGCGCGAGTGGCCATAGGCCCCCATCACCAGCAGGTCGATGCCCTGCTCCTCCTGGTAGGCGCGCAGCGTGGCCTCCGCCTCACCAGCGCGAATGGCGCCCTCGGCCTCGTGACCCGCATCGCGCAGGGCCTTGAGCGCCCAGTCGAGCTGGGAACGATTATCGCCGGTCTCGGCGCCGACGATCACCACATGCACCGGGATGCCGTCGAACAGCGGGCTCTTGGCCAGCATCTCCACGCCCTTGCGAGTCGTCTTGCTGCCGTCGAAGGCCAGCATGACCTTCTCGGGCTGCTTGAAGTCGTGGGGCACCATCAGGATCGGGCGATGCAGGGTACGCACCACCCGCTCCAGGTTGGAGCCCAGGTGGCCGCTGTCCTGGTGGGCGGTCTCACCACGCTTGCCCACCACCAGCAGGCGGATCTCGTCGGCCAGCTCCTCGAGGGTCTCCACCAGGGTGCCGTTACGCTGGCGGCCGACCGGGTCGCCCACACCATCCTCGACGGCCCGCTCCTTGGCCGCCTTGAGCATCAGCCGGCCCTGCTCCTGGGCCACCTTGGCGCGCTTCTCTTCCAGTTCGGAGAGCTCCTCGAGCAGGTGCTCCCGAGAGCCCAGGCCAATGTTGCCGGAGAGATCCGCTTCGGCAGTTTGGGGATGGTTGTCGTTCACGTGCAGGAAGGTCAGCGGTGCCCCCAGCGCCAGGCTGGCCCAGGCGGCATAGTCGCAAACGCCTTCCGAGAACTTCGAGCCGTCGATGGCGGCCATCACCTGTTCGGTCATCAATCTGTTTCCTGGCTGGCGTATGTCGTTGTCTGTCACATCGTTTCTACCCGATCGGGCATGACTTGCATAGGACGTGGATCAACGTAACGCCAGCTCGGTCTCACGCCTTCAGGTTCGCCACCAGGGCATCGGCGAAGGTATCGGTCGTGCCGTTGCCGCCCATGTCCGGCGTGACCTGCTCGCGGTCATTCTCCAGTACCTCGCGGATGCCACCCCGGATCTTCGCACCCTTCTCCACCATCCCCAGGTGGTCGAGCATGTCGGCCGCTGCCAGCAGCAGTGCACAGGGGTTGGCGATCTTCTTGCCGGCGATGTCCGGTGCCGAACCGTGCACCGCCTCGAAGATGGCCACCTCACTGCCGATGTTGGACCCCGGGGCCAGGCCCAGACCACCGACCAGGCCAGCACACAGATCGGAGAGGATGTCACCGAACAGATTGGTGGTGACGATGACATCGAACTGGTTGGGATTCATCACCAGCTGCATGCAGGCGTTGTCGACGATCATCTCCTCGAGCTCGATCTCGGGATAGTCCCTGGCCACCTCGCGGGCAACGTCCAGGAACAGGCCAGAGCTGGTCTTGATGATATTGGCCTTGTGCACCGCGGTGACCTTCTGGCGACCTTTCTGGCGAGCCAGCTCGAAGGCGTAGCGCACGATGCGCTCGGAGCCGCTGCGGGTCACTCGAATGCTCGACAGGGCGGTCTCGCCATCCTCGGAGAGGCTCTGGCCTTCGGCGAGATAGGCGCCTTCGGTGTTCTCGCGCACCGTGATCAGGTCGATGTCATCGTAGCGTGAACGGGTGCCGGGAAAGCTGATCGCCGGACGCACGTTGGCATAGAGGTCGAAGTGGCGGCGCAGCTGCACGTTGATGGAGGAGAACCCCTTGCCGATCGGGGTGGTCAGCGGCCCCTTGAGGGCCACGCGGTG
>NZ_JAVLBC010000011.1:0-30531 GCF_031581305.1 Halomonas sp. | reverse complement strand
GGCGCCGAGGCCTGGGCCCTGGCACTCGCTCCGCGCTTCCAGCGCCGCCTGGCGGTGACCGTCACCTGCGCCTCCGATGGCTGCGATCGCGAGATCGCCGACGCCCAGCGCCATCTGGACAGCATCGCCGAACGTATCGAGGGGCTCGAGACTCGGGTGCTGGACGGCGACCCGCGCCATGTCATCATCGAGGAGGCCAAATGCGAGCACGCTGACCTGATCGTGATCGGCAAGCGCGGGCGCAACCGCATCCAGGAGTTTTTGCTGGGCAGTACCGCCGAGGCCATCGCCCGCGACGCCCACTGCCCGGTGCTGGTGGTGCCCCAGGGTGCCTGATCCGATACACAAGACCGCCTTGAGGCTTATGTCGCCTTGCCCATGTTCCTTCTCCTGACCCGACGCTTCCCGCTGGCCGTCATCGTGCTCGCCCAGCTGTGCGGCACCTCGCTGTGGTTTTCCGTCAACGGCGTGGGGCTGTCGCTGTCGCGGGACCTGGGGCTCTCCGAGGCGGATCTGGGCCGGCTGACGCTCACCGTCCAGGCAGGCTTCATCGCCGGCACTCTGTTCATCGCCACCACCGGCCTGGCCGACCGCTTCCGCGCCAGTCACATCTTTGCCACCTCCTGCCTGGCCGGCGCCCTGGCCAATGCCGGCTTCGTGTTGGTCGCCGACCAGCTGCCCCTGGCACTCACGCTGCGCCTGCTGACCGGGCTGTGTCTTGCCGGCATCTATCCCCTTGGCATGAAGCTGGTGATCGGCTGGGTACCCAGACATACCGGCGCGGCGCTGGCCTGGCTGGTGGGCATGCTGACCCTGGGCACCGCGCTGCCCCACCTGCTGC
This sequence comes from Halomonas sp., assembly GCF_031581305.1. GTDB lineage: Bacteria > Pseudomonadota > Gammaproteobacteria > Pseudomonadales > Halomonadaceae > Halomonas. The sequence continues at coordinate 29,690 of NZ_JAVLBC010000011.1, read as the reverse complement.
GCGGCAGCACCCTGGGACTGCCCTGGGAGTGGCCGCTGCTCGGGGCTTCGTTGTTGGCACTGGTGGGCGGCACCCTGGTTCTGGCCCTGGGCGATGGGCCGCACCTGCCGTCATCGAGCGGCAAGGTGCGGCTGCTCGACGGCCTGGCGGCCCTGAGCGACCCGCGCTTCCGTGCCGTGGCCGGAGGCTACTTCGGCCACTGCTGGGAACTCTATGCCTTCTGGACGCTTGCCCCCTTCCTGGTCGCTCGGGAGGTGACGCGACTCAGCGCCCACGAGGCCTGGATTCCCTGGCTGTCGTTTACCGTCATTGCGCTCGGTCTTGCCGGCTGTGTGGGCGGTGGCAGGCTGAGCCGCCACCTGGGCAGCCTATGGGTGGCGCGTCGTGCCCTGGCCGCCTCGGGACTGATCTGCCTGGCCTACCCGCTGATCGGTTGGCTGCCGCCATGGCTATTGCTGATGCTGCTCGCCCTGTGGGGCCTGACCGTGATCGCCGACTCACCGCAGTTCTCGGCGCTGGCCGCAGCCAGCGCGCCGCGCGAGCGAGTCGGCTCGACACTGGCGGTGATGAACGCCGCGGGCTTTGCCCTGACCATCCCGGCCATCTCCCTCACCACGACGCTGTGGGAGCTGCAGGACGCCTGGGTGCTGTGGTGGCTGCTGCCGGGACCGCTGCTTGGCCTCTGGGTATTGCGCCCCCTCTCGACACGCGATACCCCACCCGAAGGCGCCTCACGCTGACCCGTCATCACGGTCTTGGACTCGATGCGTATCACGGTGACACTGCCAGGGATGTGCTATACGGTGAATCACGCCCCCAGATCGTTCCCTTACCGAACGAGGAGTTCGCCATGTCATCTCGCGACGTCGTCATCTGCCAACCCGTCCGCACCGCCATCGGTACCTATAGCGGCAGCCTCAAGGGCACCCCCGCCTCCGACCTGGGCGCGCGGGTCATTCAGGAGACCCTTTCCCGCTCGGGACTCACCGCCGACAAGGTGCAATCGCTGGTGATGGGCCACGTCATCCAGGCGGGCTGCCGCATGAACACGGCCCGCCAGGCCGGTATCGGTGGCGGGCTGCCGGTGGAGGTGCCAGCACTCACCGTCAACCGGGTCTGCGGTTCCGGCGCCCAGGCCGTGGCCAGCGCCGCCCTCGAGATCTGGAGCGGCATGGCCGACTGCGCCATCGCCGGCGGCATGGAAAACATGGACAGCGCCCCCTATGCGCTCCCCCAGGGCCGCTGGGGGGCGCGCATGGGCGACGTGACCATGCACGACACCATGCTGCTCGACGGACTCAACGACGCCTTCAGCGGCAAGCACTCCGGCTGGCACACCGAGGACCTGGTCAGCCGCTACAGCATCTCCCGCGAGGACCAGGATGCCTGGGCCCTGCGCTCCCAGCTGAACTTCTCGAAGGCCCAGCAGGCGGGCCACTTCGACGCCGAGATTGCCGGCGTGGAACTCACCAGCCGCAAGGGCACCACCACGTTCGCCCGCGACGAGCACAACCGCGGCGACACCACCGCGGAGTCCCTGGCGAAGCTCAAGCCCGCCTTCCGCAAGGAGGGCACCATCACCGCGGGTAATGCGCCGGGGCTGAACAGCGGCGCGTCGGCGATGATCGTCGCCGAGCGCGACTGGGCCGAACAGCAGGGCCTCGCCCCCATGGCCCGGCTTGTATCCTTCGGCGTAAGCGCCGTGGAGCCGGGCTACTTCGGCATCGGCCCGGTGCCGGCGGTCAAGCTGGCGCTCGAGCGCGCCGGCTGGTCGGTGGGTGATCTGGACCGGGTGGAAATCAACGAGGCCTTCGCCGCCATCGCCCTGGCTTGCCAGCGCGAGCTCGGCCTGCCGGAAGAGATCGTCAACGTGGAGGGCGGTGCCATCGCCCACGGCCACCCCATCGGCGCCAGCGGGGCAGTATTGACCACCCGCCTGCTGCATGCCATGCAGCGCAATGGTGAGCGCCGCGGCATCGTTACCCTGTGCATCGGCGGCGGGCAGGGCATCGCCCTGGCGCTGGAAACCCTCTGATGACCGGCCGCTGGCACGCTACGCCGTGCCAGCGGCTCATCCCCTGCCATAAGAGTCCCCCTAGAGAGACATGATGACGGCCAAGCCGCACACCCACCCCTGCATCGAGACCGCCTGGCAAGACCACCGAGAGGAGCTTCGGGGTTTTCTGCTCAAGCATAGCGGCGACCGCGATGCCGCCGATGACCTCCTCCAGAGCGTCTATACCAAGGCGCTCGCACACCGTAAGCAGTTCTGCGAGCTGAACTCTCCCCGAGCCTGGCTGTTTCGCGTGGCCCGACATCAATGGATCGATCAGCAGCGACGCGCAAAGCGCTGGACAGGCGAAGAGCCCCCCGAGGTCGCGGTCGAACCGCACAAGACCTCTCCCGTGGAGAGCCTCGTCGACTGCATCAAGCGTGCGCTGCCCGGCTGCTCACCGGAAGATGCCGACATCATCCAGCGGTGCGATCTGGAGGGTATGCGGCAGGCGGACTACGCGACACGTCATGACCTGAGCCTGCCGGCCACGAAGGCGCGACTGCGCCGAGCCAGACAACGGCTGCGTGAGCGGCTGATCGAACAATGCGAGATCGTCTTCGACGAGCAGGGACGCATCTGTTGCCATCGCGCCCACCAAGGATAAGCGAGATTTTTTGCATCGTGCCTGTATCCTTTTGCCTCGTGCTGCGTCTTCTTGTGTGACAACGCCTATCACACAGGGAGAGGATACCAATGTTGGAGGTCTTTACCTGGCTGGCCGACTGGCTGATCTACGGGCTGGCCGGCCTGGATCCCGAAAGCAAGCTCGGCACCTCGCTGCACTTCTTCGTCGAGGACACTACCAAGATCTTCGCGCTGCTGCTGGTGATGATCTACGTAATCGCGCTGATGCGCGCCTCGCTGAACCTGGAGCGAGTGCGTCACTACATCCAGCAGAAGCATCGCCTGGCCGGCTATGGCCTGGGTGCCGGCTTCGGCGCCATCACACCCTTCTGCTCCTGCTCGAGCATCCCACTGTTCCTGGGCTTCACCAGCGCCGGGATTCCACTGGGCATCACCATGGCCTTCCTGTTCACCTCGCCGATCATCAACGAGGTAGCGGTGATCATGCTGTGGAGCCTGCTGGGCTGGGAGTTCACCCTGGTCTACATCGCCATCGGCATGGCGGTGGGCATCGGCGGCGGCATGCTCCTCGATGCCCTCAAGGGCGAGCGCTGGCTGAAGGATTTCGCCGCCAAGGCCTATCAGCAGGCCGCCGAGACGCCACATGGCGACGAGCCCGCGCCCGAAGTGCCTTCCCTCACCCTGAAGGACCGACACGAATTTGCCCGGGACGAGCTCAAGGAGATCGTCGGGCGGATCTGGAAGTGGGTGATCATCGGCGTCGGCCTGGGCGCCGCCCTTCATGGCTTCGTGCCCGACGGCTGGTTCGCCGACTACCTGGGCAGCGGCCAGTGGTGGAACGTGCCCGTCGCCGTGCTGGCCGGCCTGCCGCTCTACTCCAACGCCACCGGCGTCATCCCGGTGATGGAGAGCCTGATTCTCAAGGGCCTTCCGGTGGGCACTACCCTGGCCTTCTGCATGAGCACCGTGGCGGCCAGTTTCCCCGAGTTCATCATGCTCAAGCAGGTCATGCAGTGGCGCCTGCTGGCCATCATCTTCGTCATCCTGCTGGCCAACTTCATGATCGTTGGCTGGCTGATCAACCTGCTGAGCCCCTGGCTGTTCAGCGGTTTTCACTAAATGAAAAGGAGCAAGACCATGAAGAAGATCGAAGTTCTGGGCACCGGCTGCAAGAAGTGCGTCAACACCGCCGAGCAGATAGAGGCCGTCGCCGACGAACTGGGCATCGAGGTCGAGGTGGAAAAGGTGACCGACCCGGCCGCCATCATGGGCTACAAGGTCATGTCGACCCCGGCCGTGGCCATCGACGGCACACTGGTGCATAGCGGCAGCGTGCCGGAGCGCGACAAGATCGAGACCATGCTGAGAGCGTGAGCCCGGCATTTCGGGGACCCGATGATGCATCGTCATCGGGCCCTTTCCGAGATGCGCCCACCGGACTATCTTGATCTGTATCAAACAGATCCGACACACGGAAGCACACACCAAGCGGCCAAGACAAGAGGTGGCCTACACTTTTGGTCGAAACATAGCGCTTACTCGGCCATCCGCCCTTGCAGGCCTGCCGGGGCAAAACTAGTCTGAAATCTGGATTCTAAAATCCACATATCCATATATCACTCCCGCACCACCCGACGACTCGGGCTTCCCTACAACAACACCGGAGTGCCAGACGATGTCACGATTGAGCCGCCGTAACTTCCTGAAGTTGACTGGCAGCAGTGCTGCCATCGGTACCCTGTCGCTGTCACCTATTGCCAAGGCCCAGCAAGACCAGAGCCCCGCAGCCACCGGCAGCACTACCCTGCCCTACCCACGTGACGTGGTCGCCCGGCTGGGAGATGTCGCCGTCAATCAGCCCATCTATTTCAACTACCCCGACAATCGTTCCCCCTGCGTGATGATTCGCAAGGGCCGCGAGGTCAAGGGCGGTGTGGGTCCGGACAGGGATGTGGTGGCCTACAGTACCCAGTGCACGCACATGGGCTGCCCGGTCAACTACGACCAGGAGGCGGAAACCTTCAAGTGTCCCTGCCACTACAGCATCTTCGATCCCGATAACGCCGGCCAGATGGTGATCGGCCATGCCACCGAGAGCCTGCCCCGGATCATTCTGGAGTATGACGAGGCCGAAGATGCACTGCTTGCCGTGTCGGTCGATGGCCTGATCTATGGCCGTCAGGCCAACATCATCTGAACCGGGAGAACAACAATGACGCAATTCAAGGACCGTATCCCTCTGCCCCCGGCAGATGCCCAGAAGACCAATATGGCCTGCCACTTCTGTATCGTCGGCTGTGGTTACCATGTCTACAAGTGGCCCGCCAATCAGGAAGGCGGCAGGGCCGCCAACCAGAATGCGCTGGGACTCGACTTCACTCGACAACTTCCTGCCATGCAGCTCACCATGACGCCGTCCATGGTCAACCGGATCAAGGATCACGATGGCAGGGAACACAACATCATGATCCTTCCCGACAAGAACTGCAGCGTGAACCAGGGCCTGTCCTCGACGCGAGGCGGCCAGATGGCCAGTGTGATGTATTCGGAAGGAACCCCAACCGGCGAGCGGCGCCTCAAGTATCCGCTTGTGTACAGCGGAGACGACTGGGCCGAGACCAACTGGGAACGCTCCATGGCCCTGTACGCCGGGCTGACCCAACGCATCCTCGATAACGATGGCGCCGACCAGCTGTTCTTCAACCTCTTCGACCATGGCGGTGCCGGCGGCGGTTTCGAGAATACCTGGGCGACCGGCAAGCTGATCTTCACCGGCATGCAGACGAAGATGGTGAGGATTCACAACCGTCCTGCCTACAACTCGGAATGCCACGCGACCCGCGACATGGGCATCGGCGAGCTCAACAACAGCTACGAGGATGCCGAGATAGCCGACGTCATCTTCTCCATTGGCGGCAACTCCTACGAAACCCAGTCGAACTGGTTCCTGGCCCATTGGGAGCCAAACCTCAACGGCTCCAACCGCAGCAAGAAGAGCGAATGGTTCCCGAACGAGACCAACGACAAGGGTCGCGTCATTCTGGTCGACCCCCGGCGTACTCCCACCGTGGCGATCTGTGAGACCGTTGCCGGCAAGGAAAATGTCCTGCACCTGGCAATCCAGCCGGGCACCGATACCGCCCTGTTCAATGGGCTGCTGACCTATGTGGTCGATCAGGGCTGGCACGACCAGACCTTCATCGACGAGCACACCAGCGGTTTCGAGGAGATGCTCGCCGCCAACCGTATGGAGCTGGACGAGTGTAGCCGCATTACCGGCTTGGATCGCGCCGATATCATCAAGGCCGCCGAGTGGGCCTACAAGCCCAAGACCAGTGGCCATGCTCCGCGCACCATGCACGCCTACGAGAAGGGCGTGATCTGGGGCAACGACAACTATCGGATTCAGTCCGCCATCGTCAATCTCGTGGTGGCCACCCATAACGTCGGCCGCCGCGGGACCGGCGTCGTGCGCATGGGCGGCCACCAGGAAGGCTATACACGCCCGCCTTATCCCGGCGGACGCCCAGCGCCCTATATCGACCAGGAATTGATCAAGGGCAACGGCATGATGCTGACGGTCTGGGCCTGCAATGCCTTCCAGACCACCCTCAATGCCGAGACCTATCGCCAGGTGATCAAGCGCCGGGCCGCCATCGTCAACCAGGCGCTGGCCGAGGCGCGTGGCGCCACCACCGAGGAGCTGATCGATATCGTCTATGATGCCGTCAAGAACAAGGGCGGCCTGTTCATCGTCGATATCGACCTTTACCGCACCAAGTTCGCCGAGTATGCCCACCTGGTATTGCCGGCAACCCATCCCGGGGAGATGAACCTGACCTCCATGAACGGCGAGCGGCGGCTGCGGCTATCCGAACGCTTCATGGACCCTCCGGGCATCGCCAAGCCGGATTGCCTGATCGCCGCCGACATGGCCAATGCCCTCAAGCAACGCTACGAAGCGGCAGGCAACGCGGCGATGGCCGAGCGCTTCGCCGGTTTCGACTGGACGACCGAGGAGGATGCCTTCAACGACGGCTTCCGCATGGCCCACGAGAAGGAAATCGACAGCCAGGGCGGAGCGACCGGTCACCTGGCCACCTATGATCGCCTGCGCGTGGCCGGCAACAACGGCGTCCAATTGCCCATCAAGGAGTATCGGGACGGCAAGCTGATCGGCACCGCGATGCTCTACGCCGACAATAACTTCGATACCGACGACGGCAAGGCGCATTTCCAGCCATCGCCCTGGAACGGTTTTCCCGAGGTGATCGAGCGCCAGAAGGAACGCTTCGACTTCTGGATCAACAACGGGCGAACCAACCAGATCTGGCAGTCTGCCTACCATGACCAGCATCTGGCCTTCCGCAAGGGCCGCTACCCCATGGCGCCGATCGAGATCCATCCCCAGGATGCCAAGGCCCTGGGTATCGACAATGGCGATATCGTCGAGGTCTACAATGACTACGGCGCCACCACGGCCATGGCCTACCTGGAACCCGACCTGGAGCAAGGGCAGGTCTTCATGATGTTCGGCTACCCCAATGGAGTGCAGGGCGACGTCGTCAGCGAGTGGACGGATCGCAATCACATTCCCTACTACAAGGGCACCTGGGCCAATCTTCGTCGGATCGGGGCCAATCCTGCCTACCTGCGAGAGGTGTCCTTCAAGGGTCGGCGCTATTCCTGAGGCCAGCGCGCCTTCACCGACGAGCGAAGCATGGGGGGCGGGAGCCAGGAGACTCCCGCCCCTTCTTTATGCCGCAGGGCATGACAATGGGTAATCAGTGCTCGTCATCCACCCGTCCTGCGGCTCGCAACCGCTCCCTCAGGCGCTGGTTCTCCTCGATCAGGTCGGTTGCCAGGGCGGCGAGTTCGGGCGCTGCCTCGAAGTCGCGCTCCAGCTGACACAGTCGTCGGGCACGGGTCAGGTCATGGCTGGTGAAACGCCAGCTCGCCACATAGGGCGAACCATCGGCCAGCAGGCCGCTCTCGATGCGCTCGACGACCCACTCGGTTTCTACCGAGCAGGCGCGCGCCAGATCCTCCAGGGTGAGGGTCGCCTCGTCGATCAATTCACCGCTGACAATACGCTGCTGCGCCATGTCCTAGCCTCCTTTCCGTTGGCGCGGATCGAAAGCGAGTTCATGCGCCATGGTTTCATAGAGTTCCCGTGCCTTGTCAGTATCGGCCGGGGGCAGCACCACTTCGAGTTCCACATAAAGATCGCCCGGCTCCGGCCCCGGGATACCACGCCCCTTCAAGCGTAATCGGCGACCGGTCTGTGACCCGGCAGGCACCTTGAGCTTCACCACCCCCGAGGGGGTCGAGGTTTCGATGCTGGCTCCCAGAGCGGCCTCCCAGGGCGTTACCGGTACCGTTTGATACACATCCCGCCCCTCGACCCGATAACGCGAATCCGGCGTGAAGTGAATCTCCAGATAGAGGTCACCCGCCGGGCCGCCTCCCATACCGGGACTGCCTTGCCCCGAAAGGCGAATATGCTGGCCAGCCCTGATGCCCTTGGGTATCCGTACGTTGAGGGTGTGCTCTCGGGAGACCACGCGCCCTTGCGCATCGATCTGGGGCACTTGCAGGGTGATCGACCGGGTCGCGCCCTGGAAGGCGTCCGCCAGGTCGATAAACACCTTGGCATGACGATCCTCGCCACGCATCTGATAGCCGCGGCCCCCTCGCCCTGCCCGGCCACCCTGGCCGAACAGGTTGGCGAAGAAGTCGCTGAATTCACCGAGGTCGGCCTCCTCGAAACCACGCCCGCTGTGCTCGAAGCCTGCATCCCAGTCCGGTGGCGGTTGGAAATCCTGGCCCGACCGATACTCCTGAGCCAACTGGTCATAGGCGAGACGCTTCTCCGGATCGGTCAGCACCGCCTTGGCCTCGTTGATCTCCTGCATCCGCTGTTCGGCCTCGGGCTCCTTGCTGACATCAGGATGAAACTTGCGTGCCAGCTTGCGATAGGCCTTCTTGATTTCCTCGGGCGTCGCGGTCCTCGCGACACCGAGCACCTGGTAGTAATCCTTGAATTCCACGTGTGAAAGCTCCGGCAGAGACCATGGCCCTCCAGGAGCGCGATGACACAGAGGACGCTCCTGAAAGGATCCAGCAGTGTACTTCAAGGCTAGTCGACAATGGCCGAACGCGGTGGAGAGCGGGTAGTGGAGGCGAGGGGAAAAGCAACGGCGTTTCAGCACATCACCAGGCGACGCTCGGGCCGGTTACCCATGTCAGCAAGGCGAACCTGAAGGCTAGAGAGGCGCTCCTCCTGGCCTTTATCAGCCGCCAGCAGCACCTCATCCACCCAGCCCGGCAGTGCCTCGGAGAGGCGATAGTAGACCCACTGCCCCTCACGACGATCGTTGAGCAGGCCGCAGTTGCGCAGTTGGGCCAGGTGGCGCGACACCTTGGGCTGAGATTCCTCAAGGGCGTGGGTCATCTCGCAGACACACAACTCCTCCTCGCGGCGAATCAGCAACGTCAGCATCAGGCGCGTCTCGTCACCCAGGCACTTGAACAGTCTTGCGGGATCAAGAAGGGTCAAGGGCTATCCCCCAGCGGTCGATTAAAGGCTGTATTTTACGCCAAAGCGACCCGACCCGACAGCGACCGAGGGTCGGAGACAGGGCTATTGCAGTTGGCTTTAGCGAGGAGCGCCGGGAGATAGTAGCTGGAGGCCCAGGCCAGGGTCTGGGTGGTGCCCAGTGTCAGGGTCAGTGTGAGCGGGGGATAGCGAGGACTCATCGCTCCGTGGCTTCCCGTGGCAGCGCCAGGGCCATCAGCGCGCTGGCCGCCACCAGTGCCGCCGAGATCCACAGGCAGGCAGCCAGCCCGTAGACCTGATAGACCCAGCCGGAGAGCAGCGTGCCCAGCAGGCGACCCATGGCGTTGGCCATGTAGTAGAAGCCCACGTCCATGGAGACGCCGTCAGCGCGAGCATAGTGGACGATCAGGTAGCTGTGCCAGCTTGAGTTCACGGCGAACAGCGCGCCGAAGGCCAACAGCCCCGCGACCAGCCAGCCCACCTCGGCCAGGGGCAACAGGGCCAGCAACGCCGGCAGGCCGGCCAACGCCAGCGCCCAGAACGCTGTGATAGCACGAGCCCCGCCCTTTACCAGACCGGTAAGACGAGGCGCCTGAGTCTGGACGCCGCCGTAGCCGATCACCCACACGGCCAGCAGGCCGCCCACCGTCCAGTGGCTCCAACCATGCTGGTCATAGAGGAATACCGGCAGCGCCACCACGAACCAGACGTCCCGGGAGGCGAACAGGCACAGCCTTGCCGCCGAGAGCACGTTGATGGCCCGCGACGTCGAGAACACCTCGGAAAACTTGGGCTTGACCTTCTGGCGGCCGAGGTCGGCCTTGAGCCGGACCAGCGACAGGGCGAGCACTCCCACCAGCATCAACGCCATGGCGATCACGGCGCCACGGAAACCGATCAACGTCAGCAGCACACCACCGAGGAAGAAGCCGGCACCCTTCAGCGCATTCTTTGAGCCGGTGAGGATCGCCACCCAGCGGTAGAGCGAGCTCTGGGCACTGGCACTGTCCTTGGGCACCAGCACCTTGACCGCGCTCTTGGCGCTCATCTTGTTGAGGTCCTTGGCAATGCCCGAGAGGGCCTGGGCGGCCATCACCCAGGGCACGGTGAGGGACGCAGCGGGCACCATCAGCATGGACAGCGCCACGATCTGCAGCGCGAGCCCAACGTTCATGGTGCGGTTGAGTCCCAGGCGGGCGCCCAGCCACCCCCCTACCAGATTGGTGACCACGCCGAAGGCCTCATAGAAGAGGAACAGCAGCGCCACTTCGAGCGGCGTGTAGCCCAACTGGTGAAAATGCAGTACCACCAGCATGCGCAGGGCGCCGTCGGTGAGCGTGAAGGCCCAGTAGTTGCCGGTGATCAGCAGGTACTGACGCACCTCGAAGGGCAGCGACTTGAGTCGTGTGCTGAGCGATTCAACCACGCCCCACCTTCAGGGCCAGCTCGGCGGTGCGATTGGCGTAGCCCCACTCGTTGTCGTACCAGGCGTAGAGCTTGAGCTGGGTACCGTTGACCACCATGGTCGAGAGGGCATCGATGATCGAACTGCGGGGGTCGGTGCGGTAGTCGATGGAGACCAGCGGGCGCGCCTCGTAGCCCAGGATGCCGGCGAGCTCGCCCTCGGCGGCGGCCTTGAGCGCCGCATTGACCTCCTCCACCGTCACCTCGCGCTCGAGCTCGAAGACCATGTCGGTGAGCGAGGCGTTGGCCAGCGGCACGCGGATGGCATGCCCATTCAGCTTGCCAGTCAGCTCCGGGAAGATGGCGGTAATCGCCTTGGCCGAGCCCGTGGTGGTGGGGATCAGGCTCATGCCGCAGGCCCGGGCCCGGCGCAGGTCCTTGTGGGGGGCATCGAGGATGGTCTGGGTGTTGGTGATGTCGTGCACCGTGGTCATGGAGCCGTGGCGGATCCCGAACGTCTCGTGGATGACCTTGACCACCGGCGCCAGGCAATTGGTGGTACAGCTCGCCGCGGTGACGATGCGATGGACGTCGGGGTCGTATTTGTCGTCGTTGACGCCCACCACCACGTTGAGCACGCTCTCCTCCTTCACCGGCGCGCTGACCACCACCCGCTCGACGCCCTGGTCGAGATAGGCCTGAAGCGCCTCCGTGGTCTTCATCTTGCCGGAGCACTCGATGGCGACCTGACAGCCGGACCAGTCGCCCTCGTCCAGGGCCCGGTGTGCACTGAAGGCGATACGACGACCGTCGATCAGGATGGCATCCTCCGAGGCCTGGATGCCCTGCCCCGGTGACCAGTGGCCGTGGACCGAGTCGAACTCGAGCAGGTGGGCGAAGGTGGCCGCGTCGCCACCCGGATCGTTGATGCGCACCAGATCGACTTCGCCGGCCTCGACGCGGGGCCAGAGGCTGCGCACCACCAGACGACCGATACGGCCGAAGCCATTGATGCCGATGCGTAGTGTCATGATGTCCCCTTCGAATGCAATGAAACACTGGGCGTGATGGGCAAGAAAACGCTCCCTGTGATCTTCAGCGCTGAATGTCGTCGCGCGCCTTGATCTGCAGCCACAGCGAGAGTCGCTGGCGAATCTCCTGCAGGGCCTGTTCGTAGGCATCGGCACGACCGATCAGACGCGGGTCGCGAATATCCCAATAGAGGTGCTCGTCGCTGGTGCCCTGCCAGTCGCGGCAGGCCTGCTGGGCCTTGTCACAGAGCACGATCACCACCGCGAAGTGTTCGCCGGCGAAGTCGTCCAGCGACTTGCTGGCCAGCCCCTCGGTGGAAATCCCCTGCTTCTCCAATGCCTGAAGGGTTAGCGCAGCGGGCTCATCGGGCTCGCTGCCCGCACTGAAGGCCTCGAAGCGCTCGCCGGCCAGATGGCGCAGGAGGGCCTCGCCCATCAACGAACGGGCGGAGTTGGCATTGCACAGAAAAAGCACGCGCTGTTTCGCCATGGGAGTGGCTCCTGACAACATATGGAATCTCATATATAACGCAACGGGATGTCAATCCTATGACAGCGTCAACGACGATGGGGAGGCCGAAGCCTCCCCATCCGTTATCACCTGCCGGCGACGGAATCATTAACCGTAGCGGCCGGTGATGTAGTCCTCGGCCTTCTTGGTGGCCGGGTTGGCGAACATGGTCTTGGTGTCGTTGTACTCGATGATCTCGCCGAGGTGGAAGAAGGCCGTATAGTCCGCCACTCGCGCCGCCTGCTGCATGTTGTGCGTCACGGTGATAATGGTGAACTGCTGCTTGAGCTTGTCCATCAGGTCCTCGATGGTCGCCGTGGAGATCGGATCCAACGCTGACGTCGGCTCGTCCATCAGGATCACGTCGGGTTGTACGGCGATCGCCCGGGCAATACACAGGCGCTGCTGCTGACCACCGGAGAGAGAGGTGCCCGGCTGGTGCAGTTTGTCCTTGACCTCCTCCCACAGGCCGGCGTCGCGCAGCGCCTTCTCCACCAGTTCATCCTGCTCCGGCTTGCGACTCACCAGGTCATGCATGCGCGGCGCGTAGACGACATTGTCGTAGATCGACTTGGGAAAAGGGTTGGGCTTCTGGAACACCATGCCCACCCGGCGGCGCAGCGCCACCTCGTCCATCTTGGCGGCGTTGACGTCGTGGCCGTCCATCTCCACCAGCCCCTGGACCCGCACACTGGGTATCAGATCATTCATGCGATTCAGGCAGCGCAGGAACGTCGACTTGCCGCAGCCAGAGGGACCAATCAGTGCGGTGATATTCTTCTGATAGATATCGATGTTGAGGTTCTTGAGCGCCTGCGTTTCGCCATACCAGAGGTTGAGGTCGCGGACGCGAATGCTCAGCTCATGGTGGGCGTCGGTATTGCGGGTCACCGGCTGACCGGGTTCGGGGGGGGAGCTTTCGTGACGTGACATCGGCGCGGTACTCCGCTCGGCAACGTGAATGTTCATCTTTGGATACCCTGTAACGTAGCGTGGCCTACCAGCGGCGCTCGAATTTCTTGCGCAGGATGACGGCAGTGGCGTTGAGGAAGATCAGGATCGCCAACAGCACCAGGATCCCCCCGGCGGTCTTCTCGACGAAGGCTTGCTCTGGCTCGCCCGCCCAGGTGAATATCTGCGCCGGCAGCACGGTGGCAGCCTGGGTGAAGGACGCCCCCACATCGGGAATGAAGGCCACCATGCCGACAATGATCAATGGGGCCGTCTCGCCCATGGCCTGGGCCAGGCCGATGATGGAACCGGTCATGATGCCCGGCATCGCCAGCGGCAGCACATGGTCGCGCACCACCTGCCAACGCGAGCAGCCCACCCCGAAGGCAGCGTGGCGGATCGAATCCGGCACGCTGCGCAGGGCCGTGCGGGTGGCGATGATGATCACCGGCAGGGTCATCAGCGCCAGCGTCATGCCGCCTACCAGCGGCGAAGAGCGCGGCACCCCGAAGAAATTGATGAAGATGGCCAGGCCAAGCAAGCCGAACAGGATCGAAGGGATGGCCGCCAGATTGTTGATATTGATCTCGATGATCTGCGTCAGGCGGTTGTCGGGGGCGAACTCCTCGAGATAGACCGCCGTCATCACACCAACCGGAAAGGCGATGGCCAGCGTCACCAGCAAGGTCATCACCGTGCCCACGGCGGCAGAGAGAATGCCCGAGGCTTCCGGCATCTTGGAGTCGCCGCTGGTGAAGAAGGTGGTGTTGAACTTGAGCTCCGCCCGGCCCTGTTCGACCAATGAATTGATAGTGGCTTTCTGGGATTCACTAAGCTTGTCACGGTGTCCCTTGAGGTACTGGTCCACCTCGCTGTCGGCAAGCACCCAGCGAGTCTCGGTGGTACCCAGCAGCTCGGGGTTGTCGCGCATGCGGACCGGGATCAGACGCTCGAAGGTACGGCTCACCAGGCGCGACACTTCCGGGTCCAGAGCGGCACGCCCCATGCGCTGGGCGTCCTCGTTGTAGTCGATCTCCACCTGGATCTGTACCTGCTGGAAGGCCGGCAGCCCTTTGGACAGCATGTCGGCGAAGAACAACACCAGGAAGATGCCCGCGAGCCCCAAGGCCCCCATGGAAATCCACTTCAACCGCGACGATTGGCGATGGCGACGGCGCAGCTGAGCGCTGATGTCCTCGAAGGATTGTCTCATCTCGGCGATTCCTCGGCGTTACAGGTTGTTGACGCGATACTTCTCGCGGAAGCGGCGGATCATGAGTACCGACACCAGATTCAGGCTGAGCGTGACGGCGAACAGCACCAGCCCCAGGGCGAAGGCGGAGAGCGTCTCGGCGCTCTCGAACTCCAGGTCACCGGTCAGCGCGGCGACAATGCGCACCGTCACCGTCGTCATGTCTTCCAGCGGGTTGGCGGTGAGATTGGGCCGCATGCCCGCTGCCATCACCACGATCATGGTCTCGCCCAGCGCCCTCGAGACCGCCAGCAGCGAGGCGGAGATGATCCCCGGCAGCGCTGCGGGAATGACCACATCGCGGATGGTCTCGCCCTTGGTCATGCCCAGTGCCAGCGAGCCCTGGCGCATGCTGTCCGGTACCGCACTGATCACATCGTCGGAAAGCGAGGAAATAAAGGGGATGATCATGATGCCCATCACCACCCCGGGCGCCACGGCGTTGTTGAAGGAGGCGTCCAGGCCGAAGAAGCCGGCCACGTCAACGATGAGCGGCGCCACCGTGATGGCGGCGAAGAAGCCATAGACCACGGTGGGAATGCCCGCCAGCACCTCGAGGGTCGGCTTGGCCAGGGTGCGCACCCGTGATGGAGCAAATTCCGCCATATAGACGGCCGAGAGCAGGCCCACGGGAATCGCCACCAGCATGGCGACGGCCGTGATCATGAAGGTGCCGGCGAACAGCGGCACCGAACCGAACTGGGCAGCGCTCCCCCCCTCGTCGCCGCGTCCCGCGGCGGCCAGGAAGCTGGCGCCAGGGTTCCAGACCGTGCCGGTGATGAAGTCCCAGAAGCTGTGCATCTGGAAGAAACGCAGCGCCTCGAAGACGATGGAGAAGAGGATACCGAAGGTGGTGAAGATCGAGATCAGCGCCGCAGCGACCAGCACCCAGCGAATCACTCGCTCAATGGCCTGACGAGCGTGAAAGTCGGGCTTCACCTGGCTCATCCCCACCATCAGGCCCACGGCGGCAATGACCAGACTGCCGGCCAACAGATAGAAGGTGGGAATATCAGCCCCCAACAGCAGCATCAGGAAAGCCCCGATGGCACCCACGGTGATCGCCGGGCCGGCGGTGGCGAGCACGGCGAACCAGGCGTACTGATCGGGCTGAGCATACATGGCCGTGCCGCTGGCGCGTACCCGCGCGGCCTTGGCACGCCCCAGGAAGAAGGCTATCAGACCCAGCAGCAGCAGGACGCCGCTGAACATGGCGAGGAGTTGGTTGGTCTGCATAGGTCTCTCTCGGTGGATAACAACGGCAGCATAGCTGCCATAACGTGAGACGGCCGGCAGCCGTGGGCTGCCGGCCGGATCAGGCATCCCTGCCCAACGGGGTATTACTTGAGGTCGTCGACCTGAAGCTGAGCCCGGTTCTCGACCTTCTCACGGGTCTGCTCACGCTCGCCTTCCGGCAGCGGGATCAGGCCGAGGTCCATCAGGTAGCCACCCTCGCCGATCATGGTCTCGGAGACGAACATGTCGACGTAGTCGTACATCGGCGAAACTTCCTCGGCGTGCTGGTTCTTGACGTAGAACCACAGCGAGCGGGCGACCGGATAGTCGCCGGCACTGATCGCCTCGGCTTCGGGCTCCACGCCGTCGATGGCCGTGCCGATCAGGGTATCGGGGTTCTCCACCAGGAAGGAGTAGCCGAAGATACCGAAGGCATCGGTGTCCTCGCTCAGGCGCTGGACGATCAGGTTGTCATTCTCGCCGGCATCAATGTAGACCCCGTCGGAACGAACGTCAGTGTAACCTTCACCGCCATAAGCTTCCATTTCCTCTGACGGGACTTCCATCACGAGCTCTTCGAAGGCGTCACGGGTTCCGGAGGTGCTGGGCGGACCGTAGATGGAGATCTCGCGATCCGGCAAGGAGGCGTCGATCTCGCTCCAGTTGGTGTAGGGGTTATCGACCAGTTCACCATCGACCGGCACCATAGCGGCCACGGCCAGGAACAGCTGCTCGAGCGTCAGCTCGATGGCCTCGTTGGTGCTGGACTGGGCGAAAACGATGCCGTCGGAACCGATCTTGACCTCGGTGATATCGGTCACGCCGTTCTCGATGCAGCGCTCCAGCTCGGAGAGCTTGATGCGGCGGGAAGCATTGGTAATGTCCGGTGTGCCCTCGCCCACACCGTTGCAGAACAGGCGCAGGCCGCCACCGGAACCGGTGGACTCGATGACCGGGGTCGGGTATTGAGTCACCGCGCCGAACTCTTCGGTCACGTAGCTGGCGAACGGGTAGACGGTGCTGGAGCCGACGATGCGGATCTGGTCACGAGCGTGGGCCACGGTAGCCACACCCATGACGGCGGCAGCGATAGCGGTAGTCTTGAGGATGCGATTCATGGAGCGATCTCCTGATTGGGACAGTGTGCAACCTTCGCAAGACACACCTTGCCCCAGTCAGATGACATCTTCGTGACAACTCCCCACAAATTCTAGATCCCCATCCGGCATCTCGCCAGAGCACGCCTCAGGCCTCTCCGGCTCGGCCTGCCAGTACGCGGATGCCGAGGTTGGCCAGCAGCGAAGCCCCCAGCATGGTGGCCACCATGGGCCAGGCGCTGTCCACCTCGAAGGCGCCCACCAGCACCCCGGCCAGGGCGCCGCTGGAAAACTGCAAGCTGCCCTGCAGGGCCGCCGCGGTGGCGCTCATGTGATGGAAACGATCGAGCAGAGAAGTGATAGCGTTGGGGGCAATCAGGCCGATGGTGCCGGCGAACAGCATGATCAGCGGCACCATGGTGGCCAGCGACTCCAGGCCGCTGGCCACCATGAACACCAGCCCGAGGCCGGCGGCCAGCTGGATACCCAGCCCCAGACGCAGGTTCTGCAGGGGCGTACGCCATCTCAGCAGGCGTATATTGAGGCGGTTGGCGGCTACCATGACCACCACGTTGACACCGAACACCAGCGGATAGAGGGACGGCGTCAGGCCGAAGTGCTCAAGATAGAGGAACGGCGAGGCGGTGACGAAGGCAAACAGCCCGGCGAACGACATCGAGGCGGCGGCGATGAAGCCCATGGCGTGGCGATCGCGAAGCACACTGACGTAGTTGGCCAGCACCCTGGACGGCGTGGCCGCCGCCCGCCCGGGCGGGCGCGTCTCGGGCAGTTGGGTGCCCAGCAGCCACATCAAAAAACCGGCGTAGGCGGCCAGGAACACGAAGATCAGCCACCAGTCGGCGAGATAGAGCAGCCCGCTGCCCACCACCGGCGCCACCAACGGCGCCATCAGCATGATGATGGCCATGGTCGACATCACCTTCGCTGCCTCACGACCACTGAAGCAATCACGCACGATGGCCGCCGAATTGACGACGGTCGCGCCACCGCCCAGCGCCTGGACGAAACGCCAGGTCAGCAGCTCCCCCAGCGAGCTCACCGTGGTAATCATCAGGCTGGCCAGCAGGAAGACCACCAGCCCCCCGAGCAGCACCGGCTTGCGTCCCACCCGATCGGAAACCGGGCCGAACACCAGCTGGCCCAGGGCGAAACCCGCCAGGAAGGTCGAGAGCGACAGTTCCGTGTGATGGATGCTGGCGCCGATATGCCCGGCGATCGCCGACATGGCCGGCAGGTAGGCATCGATAGCGAAGGGTGCCAGGGCCGTGTTGGCGGCCACCAGCAGCGCCACGCGTCGGGAGTTCAGGGTCAAGGCGCCTCCACGGCAGGAACCGGACAAACAGATAGAGGACGAATGATACCTGAAACCCCGGTCCCTGCCTCGGCCGTCTATATTCGACCACCCCGCCTTGCTAGAGTGACCCCCACGACAACCGGAGGGATCCCGCCATGGCAGATGACCTGCTTTCACAACTCAAGACCATGACCACCGTGGTTGCCGACACCGGTGACCTCGAGGCGATTCGCCGCTTCGAGCCCACCGATGCCACGACCAACCCGTCACTGATCCTGCAGGCGGCCCAGCAAGAGGCACGCCGCGCGCGTCTGGCCGAGATCGCTCGCCATGCGACCGACATCGACGATGCCCTGGACGCGGTGGCCGTTGAGATCGGCAGCGAAGTCAGCGCCCTGATACCGGGCTATGTCTCCACCGAGGTCAGCGCCCGCCTCTCCTTCGAAACCGACGCGACCCTGGCGCGGGCCCGCTCGCTGATCGAGCGCTACGGACGTCACGGCGTCGGACCCGAGCGCATCCTGATCAAGGTCGCCGCCACCTGGGAAGGCATCCGTGCCGCGCGGATCCTCGAGCGCGAGGGCATCCACACCAACCTCACCCTGCTGTTCAGCTTCGCCCAGGCCCGGGCCTGCGCCGATGCCGGCGTCACCCTGGTGTCCCCCTTCGTCGGCCGGATCCTCGACTGGCACAAGGCCCATGCACCCGATGCCGACTTCAGCGGCGATCATGACCCTGGCGTGCAATCCGTCAGGCGCATCTACGAGCACTTCAAGGGGCATGGCTACGACACCATCGTGATGGGCGCGAGCTTCCGTAACGCCGGCGAGATCATCGCCCTGGCCGGCTGCGACCGACTGACCATCTCGCCCAAGCTGCTGGAAGAGCTGGCCGAGACGCGAGGCCCCCTGGAGCGTCGGCTCACGCCGCTGGATGCCGAGACCCGCGCCCCGGAGCCCCAGGATGAGGCCGAGTTCCGCTGGGAGATGAACGAGGACGCCATGGCCACCGAGAAGCTGGCGGAGGGCATCCGCAAGTTCATGGCCGACCAGCGCAAGCTGGAGGCGCTACTGGGAGAACTGAGGAAGGGCTGACCGGCCGGGACCGCCGAGGCCTCGGTCAGTGGTCGTGCGAGGCGGCCTGCTGGGCCTCGAGCATCTCGACAAGCGGCTGGAACTCCTCGCGATTATGCTCGTTCAGGCGCATCAGGATGCGGTGCGCCTCGAGGACCCGCAGGCGGGTTTCCTCGACATCGGTGGGAATCTCGGGGAGGTCACGAAGCTCACAGGTCTCGGTGATCGGCGTCTCCACCAGAGTGAAAATGCGCGAAAACCCCATGACGTCGAGCATCCGCCGGACATCCGGATTGTCGGCGATGATGGTCGGTCGCTCGGTGACGCGACCCTGCACCGCCATGGCGACCTTGGCGAGGAAGCCCAGGGCGGTGGAATCCACGTTGGTGGTGTCGCGCAGGTCGATGATCAGCGTTTCGAGGCCCGGGGTTTCAGCCAGCTGCCGGGCCTGGCGGTCCAGCGTGGCACAGAGCGTCAGGCGCACGTCCCCACACAGCTTGAGGACGAAGACCCCGGAATCGAACGCCGCCTTGATGCGGCCTTCATTATTTATCATTGCCAAATCCGCTCAACATCATGATCGTCAGGTCGTCTGGCAGTTCCTCGTGTCCCGGGGCAATCTCGGCGACGCCTTCATCATCGTCCGCCAAGTTCCCCAGTGCAAGGCTGCCACGTAGGTCCTCCAGCGTCTCGCTGGCCAGGACCCGCCGCTCGAGTTCCCTGAGCCGCAGATCGAGCGTGTCGCCCGGCAGACACTCCAGTATCCCATCCGAACACAACCACAGTCGGAAGTTCTCCGGCAATTCGCAGCCCAGCCGAGGGTAGTCGACCCCCGGAAAGAGGCCGACCGGCATGCCCTCGCCAGGCAGCGGCGTCACCTCCCCGCCGGTCACCAGCAGGGGCATGGGCAGCTGAGCGCCCAGCGAATAGTGGAGATAACGACGTTGATGGTCAATGACCCCCACGAACAGGGTCGCATGCTTGCCGATACCGGCATCCAGCAGTTCGCGATTGAGCGCCGCCAGCCAGCGCGGCGCCAGGGCCTCGGGATGTTCGCCGTCCCACTCGTGCTGCCAGTGGTTGGAGAGATACTTCAGCAGCACGGTGACAAAGGCCGAGGAGGCCCCGTGCCCCGAGACATCGGCAAAATAGAACAGGCTATAGCGCTCGTTGAAGGCCTGCAAATCGAGGAAATCCCCGGACAGGTAGAGCGAGGGTGCCAGCCAGTAGTCGAAGGTGACGTCATTCAGCGTCTGTGGCCTCGGCGGCAGGAGCTTGCGCTGAATCTGCCCGCCGGCCTGCTGGTCGAGGCGCAGCATCGCCAGATGGGTCTCGAGACTCTCGTTGAGCTCCTCCAACTCCTCGTTGAGCTGGGCCAGGCGGGCACGGTCATGCTCACGCTCCGCGGCCAGGCGATGCACCTCGATGGCCTTGCCGATCATGCGCCGCAGCAGGGCCCCATGGCGCAGCGGGTCGATGATGTAATCCACCAGCCCGGCATCGACCGCGCGCAGCAGGTCGACATCCTGGCGCGCGTCGCTGACCACCAGGGTCGGCAGGCATTCGGCGAGCCGTATCCAGTCGGCACTGGGTACCGCCCGGGCGTGAGCCACGATGAAGGCGGTTTCCGGGGGGAGTCCCTCGATGCTGTCGGCGGCATACACCGCCAGGCCGTCACATGCGATGGTTTCGGCCAGGGCATCGCGCTCCGGCCCCGGCACATCGATCACCCCGATCAGTTGCTTGGCTGATGGCATGCTGTCATGGCCTCATTCGGCGAAGGCGTCATCGAAGTCCGCATCATCGAAATCGAAGTCCTCACTGGCGAAGGGGTCCTCGCCCTGTTCGCCATCATTGACCTCAAAGCGGCGCCGCTGCAGCCAGGTATCGCGGATGAAGCTGTAGCGGTCGCCACGGATCAGCGCCTCCTGGTCGAGCAGGCCGGCCCGGGCATCGATCACCCTCAGGGCAGTCAGGCCCATGCGCACCTCGTCGTCCTCGACGTAGGTGGTCGGATACGCGTACATGTCCACCGGCAGGCCGCCGGTATCGCGCAGGGTGCTCGGCCCCAGCAGCGGCAGCACCAGGTAGCGGGACTCTTCCCATCCCCAGGTGCCCAGGGTCTGGCCAAAGTCCTCCTCCTGGCCAGTGATCTCCATGCGGCTGGCCACGTCCCAGAGCCCGCCGATCCCTACCGTGGTATTGATCAGGAAGCGCGAGGTGGCGATGCTGGCGTTGCGCACCTTGCCCTGCAGCAGGCTATTGAGGACGGTGCGCGGCTCCCCCAGGTTAGAGAAGAAATTGCCCACACCGGTCTCTACCGGATCCGGGGTGATGAAGCGGTAGCCCCGCGCCACCGGCTTGAGCGCATAGCGGTCAACCACATCATTGAAGGCGAACACCTTGCGATTGAAGCCCTCCCAAGGGTCGTCGGGGTGGCGCTCCCGTGTTTCGCCACTGGCGGCACATCCCGCGGTGGTTACCAGCAAAAGGAGCAGCGCTGCCCACCAGGTCCCTCTCATCAGCCCCTGTTTCATCGGCTTTCTCGCCTCCCAGCGGTTCCCTGTCATGATGCTCATTGGCGCCGCACCACCACGCTGCCGGCACTGTATCCCGCGCCGAAGGAACAGACCACCCCGAGCGCGCTGGCCGGCAGGTCGCTGCGGTGCAGGTGGAAGGCGATGATCGAACCCGCCGAGCTGGTATTGGCGTAGCGATCGAGGATGATCGGCGCCTGTTCGGGGCTCGGGTCATGGCCCAGAACGCGCCGGGCGATCAGGTCGTTCATGTGGCGGTTGGCCTGGTGCAGCCAGAGGCGCGACAGGTCGGGGCCGGTAAGCTCGAGACTCGCCAGGTGGTCGGTAATCAGCGCCGCCACCAGCGGACAGACCTCCTTGAAGACCCGCCGGCCCTCCTGGACGAAGAGCTTGTCGATGGCCTGCGGATCGCTGTCGGTGACCCGGTTGAGGAAGCCGGCGTTGTTGCGGATGGCGTTCGAGAAGCGCGTCACCAGACGCGTGCCGAGGATCTCGAAGCGTTCCTCGGCCGTGGCCACCGCGTCGCTCTCCAGCACGATGGCGGTACAGGCATCCCCGAAGATGAAGTGGCTGTCGCGATCCCGGAAGTTGAGGTGCGCCGAGCAGATCTCCGGGTCGACCACCAGCGCCCGCTTGACACTGCCGGCGCGGATGGCGTTGGCGGCGGTCTCGATGGCGAAGGTCGCCGAGCTGCAGGCGACGTTCATGTCGAAGGCGTAGCCACCCGCGCCGAGCGCGTCCTGGAGTTCCACCGCGACGGCCGGGTAGGGCCGTTCCAGGTTGGAGCAGGCGACGATGACCAGCTCAATATCGCCGGCCTCGACCCCCGCCCCGGCGAGAGCCTCCCGCGCTGCAGTCAGGCCCATCTCGCACTGGAGGGAGGGCGCGTCATTGCCGCGTTGGGGCAGCCGGGGGCGCATGCGCTCGGGGTCGAGGATCCCCTCGGCGTCCAGCACGTAGCGGCTATGGATGCCCGAAGCCTTGACGATGAACTCGGTACTGGAGGGGGGCAACGCTTCACGCTCGCCGGCGGCGATGGCCTCGGCATGGCACGCGTTCTCGGCGTCCACCCAGGCGTTGAACGAGGCCACCAGGGCCGCGTTGTCGATGGCGTGTTCCGGGGTGTAGAGCCCCGTGCCGGTGATCACTACCTGGCTCATGCCGTCCTCCCTGTGAGTTCTGCCCAGCGTTTCTCGAGGCGCTTGGCGGAGACCGGGAACTTCGTGCCCAGCTGCTGGGCGAAGAGCGAAACCCTGAGCTCCTCGATCCACCAGCGGAACTCCACCAGGGCCGGGTCCTCCACCCCGCCGCGCCGCTCGCTCTGGCGACGGGCCGCCAGACGTGCCTCGAAATCCTGGACCTCCTGCATCTGCATCTGATCGCGCATGCGCTCCCGAGGCGCCTTCTCCAGGCGAATCAGGGCCGCTTCCATATAACGGGGGTACTCATCGAGCCACTCACCGGCTTCGCTGACGAAACCGGGATGCACCAACCGCTGCATCTGGGCCTTGAGGTCACTGTAGACCAGCGCCAAGGCCAGGTTCAGCTGCCCCTTGAGTGCCTTGGTCACGGCCAGGTGGCCCTTGAGTGCCTGCTCCAGGGTAGCCACCAGGGTGTTCGCCCGGGGCAGCAGTGCGTCGCATCGCGCCTCGAGGCGATGTTCCAGCGCGTCCCGCGAGCGCGGCAGCGGATCGGTGGCCATGACCTGGCAGAACACCGCTGCCACCACGTCCTCAATGAGCTGTCGCTTGCTGCCGACCTTGGCGAACAGCAGCGCACAGGTCTCGAGCCCCTTCAGGCGCTCGACGGCCCGCACCTGGTCGGGCAGACGCTCCATGGCCGCCCTTACCACGCCACGGCGATGGGCCTCGCGGGCCTTGTCCGGATGGTCGAAGAGCTCGACCCGGAAGGTCTCCTTGACGGGCACCAGGGCCGGGTAGGCCTCCACCCGGATGCCGGCCTGGGTGGTAACCCGGGACTCGGGCAAGGGCGTCTCGGGCAGGGCCTCGAGCTCGCCTTCGCTGCTGGCCTGCTTGGCCAGAGCCCGAGCGCCCTCGCCAGCGGCGGCCTCGAAGCGGCGCTCCAACTCGCGGGCATCACGGCCCTGCCCCAGTGTCCGGCCCTGGTGATCGACCACCCGCAGGTTCATCACCAGGTGCGGCTCCAGCGTCTCGGTACGCCAGTCATCGGGATCCAGCCGCACGCCGGTCCGGCGACGCAGGAACTCGCCCAACGCCTCGGTGAGCGGCACGTCGTCCGGCGTCATCGTCTCGAGCGCGGCGTCGACCCAGTCGGGGATCGGCACCACTTGGCGGCGCACCGCCTTGGGCAGCGACTTCATGAGCGCGATGCACTTCTCGCGCAACAGGCCCGGGACCAGCCACTCGAGCCGCGCCAGCGGCAGCTGGGGCAGCATGGCCGCCGGGAGGGTCAGCGTCACGCCGTCGTCCGCGGCACCGGGCTCGAAGTGATAGCTCAATGGATAGCGCACGCCGCCCAGCACCAGCTCGTCGGGGTAGTCGGCCTCGGTGACCTCTTCGGCCTCCCGCGCCAGCAGGGCCGCACGGTCGAACTTCAGGATGTCGGGGGTCTCGCGCTCGGCCTTGCGGCGCCAGGCCTCGAAACCCTTGCCGTTGACGATGTCCTCGGGGATGCGCTCGTCATAGAAGGCGAACAGGGTTTCCTCGTCGACCAGGATATCGCGCTTGCGGGCGCGGTCCTCGAGGTCCTCCACCTCCTCCACCAGCGCCCGATTGTGGGGGAAGAACGCCCCCTTCGTGCGAAATTCGCCCTCCACCAGCGCCCGACGAATGAAGAGCTCTCGGGACTCCCGCGGCGCGATGGGGCCGTAGTGGACCTTACGCCCGGCGACGATGGGCAGACCGAAGAGCGTGACCTGTTCCGTGGCCACCACCTGGGCGCGCTTCATCTCCCAGTGTGGCTCGGCATAGGAGCGCTTCACCAGATGACCGGCCAGCGGCTCGATCCACTGAGGCTCGATCCTGGCCACGGTACGGGCGAAGAGCCTGCTGGTCTCGACCAGCTCGAAGGCCATCACCCACTTGGGGGGCTTCTTGGCCAGTCCCGAGCCTGGGTGAATCACGAACTTGCGGTTACGAGCCCCCAGGTACTCGCGATTCTCGGTGGCGAGCCCCAGATGCGAAAGCAGTCCGGGGAGCAGCGCCTTGTGCAAGGCCACTGCGTTCTCGCGGCGGGCCTCTCGGCGTGCCTTGTCGTCCCTGTCCGGATCATCGGCGGTGGGACGCGGCGCCGGCGGCGGCACCTCGATCTCCATATCGCGCAGCAGCTGGCGCAGCTGACGAAAGGTGTCGTGCCACTCGCGCAGACGCAGATAATTGAGATAGTGATCCTTGCACCAGCGCCGCAGCCGGTTGCCGGAGAGCGCCTCTCGCGCGTCCTCGAAGCCGTTCCAGAGATTGAGCAGGGCCACGAAGTCGGAGTCCGGATCCTGCCACCGGCGGTGTGCCTGGTCGGCGGCCTGGCGCTTGTCGGCCGGCCGGTCGCGGGGGTCCTGCACCGCCAGGCCGGCGACCACGATCAGCACGTCGCGCAGCCCGCCCTGTTCGGCACCGGCCAGAACCATGCGCGCCAGGCGCGGGTCGATGGGCAAGGGGGAAAGCTTGCGCCCCAGCGGCGTCAGGCGATTGTTCGCGTCTACCGCGCCCAGCTCGAAAAGCAACCGGAAACCATCGGTGACGAAGCGTGAGTCCGGCGGATCCACGAAGGGAAAGGCCTCGATGTCACCGAGCTTCAGTGACAGCATCGAGAGAATCACCGAGGCCAGGTTGGTGCGGCGGATCTCGGGGTCGGTGAACGCGGGACGGGCCAGGAAGTCCTCCTCGTCGTAGAGACGAATGCAGACCCCTTCGGCCACGCGCCCGCAGCGCCCCTTGCGCTGGTTGGCGCTGGCCTGGCTGACCGGCTCGACCGGCAGGCGCTGAATCTTGGCCTTGTAACTGTAGCGACTGAGACGCACCAGGCCCGGGTCGATCACGTAACGGATGCCCGGCACGGTGAGCGAGGTCTCCGCCACATTCGTCGAGAGCACGATGCGCCGCCCCGCATGGGGCGCGAAGACCCGGTTCTGCTCGGCATTGGAGAGCCGCGCGTAGAGCGGCAGGATCTCGGTGCCCTTGAGGTCGGCGCGGCGCAGGGTGTCGGCGGTCTCGCGGATCTCGCGCTCGCCGGGCAGAAACACCAGGATGTCGCGCGGGCCATGGAACCAGCGCTTGTCGCGCTCGACCTGCTCGATCTCCTCCACAGCATGGAGGATCCCCTCCTGCAGGGTGCGATCCTCTTCGTCATCGTCATCGCGCACCAGCGGCCGGTAGCGAACCTCTACCGGGTAGGTGCGCCCGGTGACCTCTACCACCGGCGCCAGCTCGACCCGTCCCTGCTCATCGCGTCGCCCGAAGTGCTCGGCAAAGCGCGCCACGTCGATAGTCGCCGAGGTGATGATCACCTTGAGGTCGGGACGCCGCGCGGTGAGGCGCTTGAGATAGCCAAGCAGGAAGTCGATGTTGAGGCTGCGTTCGTGGGCCTCGTCGATGATGATGGCCTCATAGCGCAGGAGATCCGGATCGTGGCGGGTCTCGGCGAGCAGGATGCCGTCGGTCATCAACTTCACCAGGGTATCGTTGCTGCTCTGGTCGGTGAAGCGGACCTGGTAGCCCACCTGCTCCCCCAGCGGCACCTGGAGCTCCTCGGCAAGGCGACTGGCCACCGAGCGAGCCGCCAGGCGCCGCGGCTGGGTGTGGCCGATGAGCCCGCGGCGCCCCAGGCCCAGCTCCAGGCAGAGCTTGGGAAGCTGAGTGGTCTTGCCCGAGCCGGTCTCACCGGCCACGACCACCACCTGGTGCTCGCGCAGGGCCTCGAGGATGTCCTCTCGTCGCTCCGCTACCGGCAGTGATGTCGGATACTCGAGGGTCACCGGCTTCGCGCGGCGACGCTCCACCTGCTGTCGCGAACGCTCGAGTGCGCGTCGCACCTCCGCAAGACCACGATCCACGGGCTTGCCTTCCCTGCATCGCCGGCGCAGCCCGCGCAGGCGCTTGTCCAGGGTCGGGACGTCGCGCCGCAGGGCGTCAGCAAGGTCACGGGTCAGGGCGTCGAGCTCAGCGGCATCATGGGCATTCGCGGCAGGGGCCTGGCGGGTCTCGGTGGTCACGGTCTCGACTGTCGTCTCCGGGTCGCGGTCATCAAAAAAGCGGCCCGCTCCGGGAGTCCCGGGCGGGCCATGCATTGTAACGCCGAGGTCACGGTGGCGCCTAATCGCGACCATCAAGAGTGGCTATAAAGCTGCAACAAGAAAACTATCGCCTTGCGCGCTCCTCGTCACGAAGCTGGCGACGCAGCACTTTTCCCACATTCGTCTTGGGCAGCTCGTCGCGAAATTCCACGAACCTCGGTACCTTGTAGCCAGAGAGGTCCTTCTTGCACCAGGCCCGCAGCGTCTCGGCATCCAGGGTCTCATCCCGGGCGACGACGAACAGCTTGATCGCCTCGCCGCTGGTCTCGTCGGGCACGCCCACGGCCGCGGCCTCGATCACGCCCGGGTGGGCCGCCACCACGTCCTCGATCTCGTTGGGGTACACGTTGAAGCCAGAGACCAGGATCATGTCTTTCTTGCGATCGACGATGCGGATGTAGCCATCCGGCTGGAGCACGGCAATGTCGCCGGTACGAAGCCAGCCCTGCTCGTCGAGCATCCGCGCCGTCTCCTCGTCTCGGTTCCAGTAGCCCTTCATCACCTGGGGCCCCCTGACGCAGAGTTCCCCCGCCATGTCGAGAGGCGCATCCTGGCCATCGGCATCCACCACCTTCACCTCGGTCCCCGACACTGGCTTGCCGATGGTGCCAAGCTGGATGGCATCCACGGGATTGAAGCTGACAATAGGCGAAGTCTCGGTCAAGCCATAGCCCTCAGCCACCGGACAACCGGTGACCTCTTCCCAGCGTTGCGCGGCGGCCCAGGTCAGGGCCATGCCGCCGGAGATCGTCAGATGCAGCCGGGAAAAATCGAGACGGCGGAAGTCCTCGCGGTTGCACAGGGCGTTGAAGAGGGTGTTCAGCCCGATGAAGCCGGTGAAGGAGAGTCCCTTGAGCGTCTTGACGAAGGTATCCAGGTCACGGGGATTGGTGATCAACACCGAGTGGTTGCCGGTCTCCATCATGAACAGACAGTTCACCGTGAAGGTATAGATATGGTAGACGGGCAGCGGTGCGATGATGGTCTCGGCACCGTCGGTCAGCGCCGGGCCAATGGCCTGGCGGGCCTGGAGCATGTTGGCCACCAGGTTGCGGTGGGTCAGCATGGCACCCTTCGCCAGCCCCGTGGTGCCGCCGGTGTACTGCAGTGCAGCAATATCGTCCGCCCCCCGCGTCACTTCCTGATGGCGACGCCCGGCGCCCGCCCGGAGGGCCTGTCGCAACGACGTGGCACCGGGCAGCGAGTAGGCTGGCACCATCCTCTTGACGTGCCTGACCACGGTATTGATCAACTGGCGCTTCGGGAAGCCGTGCAGATCTCCCAACTCAGTCACCACCACATGCTGGATATCGGTGCGCTCGAGGATCCGTTCGAGCTTGTCGGCCATGTTCGCCAGGATAACGATGGCCCTGACCCCGGAGTCCTTGAACTGGTGGGCCATCTCTCGCTCGGTATAGAGCGGGTTGGTGTTGACGACCACTAGCCCCGCCCGCAGGGCACCGAAGACCGCCACCGGGAACTGCAGCACATTGGGCAGTTGGATAGCGATGCGATCACCCGATTGCAGCGTGGTCTCCTGCTGCAGCCAGGCGGCAAAATCACCGGAGAGACGCTCGAGTTCGGCATAGGTCAACACCCGCCCCATGCAGCTGAACGCCGGCTTGTCGGCAAAACGCGCCACGGAGGAGCGGAAGACATCCATCACCGTCGCATAGTCATCGAGCCCCTCGAGAGGCTGACCGGTCAGGATGGCGGGCTTGGCGTTTTCGCTCATGGGCAGTCTCCACGCTGCGGCTGATGTCATCAGCAGACTTGTTATTCTTGCGGCTACGTTATACCAGCGACATCGCGACTGTAAAACATACGATTAAAACTTATGTTTGAAAGCACGCCTGAATCTGCCCCCCCTTCCAGACCAGCAGTTCGCCAGGCGCCATGCGAACCCACTCCTCGTTGTCGGTCAGCGGCTCGGTGGCGATCACCGAGACCACATCATCGGGCGTGGTGTGCTCAGCGAAGTTCACCGTCAGCTCGGCATCCGACAGGCTTGCCCGGCCGAAGGGCGCCCGCCGCGTGATGTGAGCCAGCTTGGTGGAGCAGAAGGTATAGAGGTATTCGCCATCGGCCAGCAGCAGATTGAAGACCCCCAGGCCACGCAGCCGTTCACAGAGCCCGTGGAGGGTCCCCCAGAGGGCGCGATGCTGGTCATCATCAGCCGGCGGATCAGGAAAGGCGCCACGCAGTTCACCGAGCAGCCAGCAGAAAGCATGCTCGCTGTCGGTGCTCCCCACCGGGCGATAAAAGGAGTGTGGCAAGGCCGGCCAATTGACGAGCTGGCCATTGTGGGCATAGCACCAGGGGCGTCCCCACATCTCGCGGACGAAGGGATGCGTATTGGCCAGCCGCACCTGGCCGACATTGGCCTGTCGGATATGGCTGATGACGATATTCGACTTGATCGGATAGTCGCAGATCAGCCGGGCGATGGGGGAGTGCACCGAGGGGTGGGGATCACGAAAATCCCGATAGCCGCCCTCTTCGTAGAAGGCGATGCCCCAGCCGTCGCGGTGTGGCCCGGTGCCTCCGCCACGATGCAGGAAGCCGGTGAAGCTGAAGCAGATATCAGTGGGCACATTGGCACTCATGCCCAGCAATTCACACATAGGGTTCCTCCCGGCGCACGGGACGTCGCGTACGGCGACGCCGGATCAGGCTGACCACCAGCCACAACAGCACCGCCAAGACCACAACGCCCCAGAGACGAGGGTCGCGGTGATGAGCCTCCCACAACCGCTGCAGACCCGGAACCCCCGCCTGCCAGAGATCACGCGCCTGCCCGGGCAGGCGATTGAC
>NZ_JAVLBC010000191.1:0-6005 GCF_031581305.1 Halomonas sp. | reverse complement strand
CAGACCCCCCTGGTCGTAGCCGACATAGCCGGGGGGCGCACCGATCAGCCGCGATACGGTGTGTCGCTCCATGTACTCGGACATGTCGAAGCGCACCAGCTCGATGCCCATGATATGCGACAGCTGCCGGGCCACCTCGGTCTTGCCTACCCCGGTCGGGCCGGCAAACAGGAAACTCCCTACTGGCTTGTCCGGCGACTTGAGTCCCGCTCGCGACAGCTTGATCGCCGCGGCGAGACTATCGATGGCTTCATCCTGGCCGAAGACCAGCATCTTCAGGTCGCGATCGATATTGGCCAGCAGCTTGCGGTCGGAACTGGAGACACTCTTCGGTGGAATCCGCGCGATGGAGGCCACCACTGCCTCGACCTGGTCGACGTCGATGGTGTCCACGCGAACCTCCGGGGGCAGCAGTCGCTGGTGGGCACCCGCCTCGTCGATCACGTCGATCGCCTTGTCGGGCAGATGGCGATCATTGATGTAGCGATCCGACAGCCGCGCGGCGCTCTCAAGAGCCGCATCGGTATACTTCAGCTGGTGGTGCTCCTCGAAGCGCGAGCGCAGCCCCTTGAGGATGCGGGTGGTGTCCTCCACCGAGGGCGCCATGATGTCGACCTTCTGGAAACGGCGCGCCAGGGCACGGTCCTTCTCGAAGATGCCGCGGTACTCCTGGAAGGTGGTGGAGCCGATGCAGCGCAGCTCTCCCGAAGAGAGCAGTGGCTTGAGCAGATTGGACGCATCCATCACCCCGCCGGAAGCGGCACCGGCACCGATCACGGTGTGAATCTCGTCGATGAACAGGATGGCGTTGGGCTGCTTGCGCAGTTCGGCCAGCAGGTTCTTGAGGCGCTTCTCGAAATCGCCGCGATACTTGGTGCCGGCCAGCAGGGCGCCCATGTCCAGGGAGTAGACCACCGCATCACTGATGACGTCGGGCACGTCCTCCTCGACGACACGCTTGGCCAATCCCTCGGCGATGGCGGTCTTGCCGACGCCGGCCTCGCCAACCAGCAGGGGGTTGTTCTTGCGCCGGCGAGCCAGGATCTGCACTACCCGCTCGAGTTCGTGGTCGCGACCGATCAGTGGATCGATCTTGCCCAGCCGCGCCTGCTCATTGAGGTTGGAGGCATAGCTGGTAAGCGGGTTGGAGCCGGTCTCGGCACCGCCCTCTTCGGCCTCTTCGGCCTCGGGTGAGGGCGATGACTGGCTCTGGCCATGACCGGCCACCTTGGAGATGCCGTGGGCGATGTAGTTGACGGCATCGACCCGCGCCACGTTCTGCTGCTTGAGGAAGTAGACCGCCTGGCTCTCCTGCTCGGAGAAGATCGCCACCAGCACGTTGGCGCCGGTGACCTCACTCTTGCCCGAAGACTGGACATGGAAGACGGCACGCTGGAGCACACGCTGGAAGCCCAGAGTCGGCTGGGTCTCTCGATCCGTCTGATCCTCGGGAATCAGCGGCGTGGTGGAATTGATGAAATCCTGCAGGTCGGACCGCAGCTTGTCGAGGTTGGCCCCGCAGGCACGCAGCACATCCGCCGCCGAGGCGTTGTCGAGCAGCGCCAGCAGCAGGTGTTCCACGGTCATGAACTCGTGGCGCTTGGAGCGGGCCACGGTGAAGGCCGTGTTCAGGGTCAGTTCAAGTTCTTTACTCAGCATGGCAGTCCCCTTCTCGCCGCTCAGGGCTTTGCGTCGGATCATTCATGGTCCGGCATCATCAACATCGGGTACAAACGGCGCCGTTGCAAGTCTCCCTTCAACGCAGGACCGTCGCTGTCCCTCTTCGACCATGCCGCTCAGTCCGCTGCCTCGATATCGCACAGCAGCGGATGCTGACACTCTCTTGCATATTGATTGACCTGATGGCTTTTGGTTTCCGCGATATCGCGAGTAAAGACACCACAGGTGGCCTTGCCCCGGGTGTGCACGGTCAGCATCACCTGCACCGCGGACTCGCTGTCCATATGAAAAAAGGTCTGCAACACCTCCACCACGAACTCCATGGGAGTGAAGTCATCGTTGTGCAGCACTACCTTGTAGAGGGGAGGGCGCGCCACTTCCGGGTCGGCATGCTGCACCGACAGGTCGCCATCGTCCTCCTCCTCGGGGCCGGGAGGCCGAGTCATGCCCCCTAACGTGGACGCCATCACCACTTGCCGCGCCACCTCATCGTCTCTACTGAACATAAGAGCCACTATCCATCTCGACAAGCCGGACGCCGCCTATCATCTCAACCGTAATTGGACGCCACCGCGCCGGCAGAGTTCACCGCCTGGGTTCGATACCAGGACACCTCAACGCAAAGGGCCCCCATCCGCCGAGTGGCGGACGGGGGCCCCGGGTCCAGCGTCGCGACTTACATGTTATCGGCGACGGCCTGACCGAACTCGGAGCACTTGAGAAGCTTGGCATCGTCCATCTGTCGATGGAAGTCGTAGGTGACTTCGCCCTTGGAAATGGCCTTCTCCATGCCCTTGAGCACCAGGTCGGCGGCCTCGACCCAGCCCATATGGCGCAGCATCATCTCGGCAGAGAGGATCAGCGAGCCCGGGTTGACCTTGTCCTGGCCGGCGTACTTCGGCGCGGTGCCGTGGGTGGCCTCGAACATGGCCACGGCGTCGGAAAGGTTGGCGCCCGGCGCAATGCCGATACCGCCCACTTCGGCCGCCAGGGCATCGGAGATGTAGTCACCGTTGAGGTTCAGGGTGGCAATGACGTCGTACTCGGCCGGACGCAGCAGGATCTGCTGCAGCATGGCGTCGGCGATGACGTCCTTGATGACGATCTCCTTCCCGTTGTTGGGGTTCTTCATCGTCATCCACGGGCCGCCGTCGAGCAGCTCGGCACCGAACTCTTCCTTGGCGAGCTCGTAACCCCAATCCTTGAAGGAGCCTTCGGTGAACTTCATGATGTTGCCCTTGTGCACCAGGGTCAGCGACTCGCGGTCGTTGTCGATGGTGTACTGCAGGGCCTGGCGCACCAGACGCTTGGTGCCCTCGACGGAGACCGGCTTGACGCCGATGCCGCAGTTTTCGGGGAAGCGGATGTTCTGAACACCCATCTCCTCGCGCAGGAACTTGATGACCTTGTCGGCCTCCGGGGTTCCGGCCTTCCACTCGATGCCGGCGTAGATGTCCTCGGAGTTCTCGCGGAAGATGACCATGTCCACGTCGGCCGGCTTCTTGACCGGGCTCGGCACACCTTCGAACCAGCGAACCGGACGCTGGCAGACATAGAGGTCAAGCTTCTGGCGCAGGGCAACATTGAGGGAGCGGATACCACCGCCCACTGGCGTGGTCAGCGGCCCCTTGATGGAGACGACATAGTCCTTGACAGCCTCCAGGGTCTCTTCAGGCAGCCAGGTGTCGGCGTCATAGACCTGGGTGGCCTTCTCACCGGCGTAGACTTCCATCCAGTGGATCTTGCGCTCGCCGTTATAGGCCTTCTTCACGGCAGAATCGATGGCGATCATCATGGCCGGCGTCACGTCGATACCGATACCGTCACCTTCGATATACGGGATGACCGGCTCATTCGGCACGTTCAGGCTGTTATCGGCATTGATGGTGATTTTCTGGCCGCCCTCGGGCAGGACGATTTTCTGAAACCCCATTGAGAACTCCCCTGTCTGGTCTGTTCAGTGGAGCGCGGAGTATAGCATTCACCCGCCGGAACGGAGTAGGCTTGAGGTCAGATTTGTCGACAATCCATGGTAGCAAGACCTTGGTCGAATGAGCACCCTCTACCTGTTACACAAGCCCTATCGCATGCTCTCCCAGTTCACCGACCGGAAGGCCCCGGACGGGAAATGCCGTGCGACCCTGGCCGATAGCATCGACGTACCCGGCATCTACCCGGCGGGTCGACTCGACCATGACTCCGAGGGGCTGCTGCTGCTCAGCGACGACGGTGAGCTGATCCACCGCATCAGCGACCCCCGCCACAAGCAGCCCAAGACGTACCGCGTCCAGGTGGAAGGAGAGCCGAGCGATGCCGCCCTGCAGGCCCTTCGCGAGGGGGTGGAGCTCAAGGACGGCAGGACGCGCCCGGCGAAGGTGCGTCGGCTGGTGTCGAGCGATCTGCCCGAGCGCGACCCACCCCTGGACCCACGGCGCCATCCGGTCACCGCCTGGCTGGAACTAACCATTACCGAGGGGCGCAACCGCCAGATCCGCCGCATGACGGCCCACGTCGGCCACCCCACCCTGCGCCTGGTACGGGTGGCCATCGGTCCCTGGCGCCTGGATGGCCTGGCCCCGGGCGAGTGGCGCCGCGAGACCCTTCATGCCCCACGCAGACCGTCGACAGGCGCTCGCCGGGGCCGACCAAAAGGAGGCCGCCGATGAGCCGCTGGCAGCCCTATATCAGCGTGGCCACCGTGGTGGAGCGAGCCGGGCGCTTCCTGATGGTGGAGGAGGACCGTGGCGGGCCCGAGAGCCTCTTCAACCAGCCCGCCGGTCATCTGGAACCCGGCGAACGCATCCAGGAGGCCGCCCTGCGCGAGCTGCGCGAGGAGACCGCCTGGCAAGTGGGCATCACCGACTACCTGGGCATGTACGTCTATCACACGCCGGATGGCCTCACCTTCCACAGTCATGGTTTCTTCGGCATGGCGCTGGCCCATCTAGGCAATGAGCTGGACCCGGCCATCCTCGCCGTGCACTGGCTGACCCTCGACGAGCTCGAGGCGCTGGACCGAGAAGGCCGCCTGCGCAGCCCGCTGGTGCTGCGGCGCGTCCGCGACGCCCTGGCGAGCCGTTTCTATCCCATGGATGTGATACACGAACGCTAGGAGCGGCTGCGGGCTGCGAGCATCGGGCCATGAGCGAGCTCGAAGCTCGAAGCTCGAAGCTCGAAGCTCGAAGGCAGTATCGTGTATAATCCCTGCCCATTTGAGCCATACCCGATTCGAGAGCGCCCATGACCGCCACCACAGGCAAGGTGATCGTCGGCATGTCCGGCGGCGTCGACTCCTCCGTGTCCGCCCTGCTGTTGCTGGAGCAGGGCTTCGACGTCGAAGGCCTGTTCATGAAGAACTGGGACGAGGATGACGGCACGGAGTACTGCACTGCCAAGGCCGACCTGGCCGACGCCGAGGCCGTGTGCGAGAAGCTCGGCATCAAGCTGCATACCGCCAACTTCGCCGCCGAGTACTGGGACAACGTCTTCGAGCACTTTTTGGCCGAGTACCAGGCGGGCCGCACGCCCAATCCGGACATCCTCTGCAACCGCGAGATCAAGTTCAAGGTGTTCCTCGAGTATGCCGAGATGCTCGGCGCCGAGAAGATCGCCACCGGCCACTATGTTCGCGGTGGGATACGCGATGGCCGCCCGCGGCTGCTCAAGGGGCTCGATCCCAACAAGGACCAGAGCTACTTCCTGCACGCTGTGCCCGAGGCCGCCATCGCCCGCACCCTCTTCCCGGTGGGCGAGTTGGAGAAGCCCGAGGTGCGCGCCATCGCCGAGCGCCATGACCTGGTCACCGCGCGCAAGAAGGACTCGACGGGGATCTGCTTCATCGGCGAGCGCCGCTTCCGCGACTTCCTCAAGCAGTACCTGCCCGCCCAGCCCGGCATGATCGAGACCCCCGAGGGCGAGGTGATCGGCGAGCACATGGGGCTGATGTACTACACCCTGGGACAGCGCCAGGGTCTGGGCATTGGCGGGCTCGCCCACCACCCGGACGCCCCCTGGTACGTCGCCGCCAAGGACCTCGAGCGCAACGTGCTCGTCGCCGTGCAGGGCAAGCATCACCCGCTGCTCTATACCGACTCGCTGGCCACCGAGCCCATGGACTGGGTGGCCGGCACGCCACCGGCCGCCGAAGGCCGCTACACCGCCAAGACCCGCTACCGGCAGGCCGACGTGCCCTGCCGGATGCGCGTCACCGCCGACGGCGGGGTGGAGGTGCGTTTCGATGACTCCCAGCGCGCCGTCACTCCCGGTCAGTCGCTGGTCCTCTACGATGGCGAGATCTGCCTCGGCGGCGGGGTGATCCGCGAGAC
>NZ_JAVLBC010000190.1:0-6016 GCF_031581305.1 Halomonas sp. | reverse complement strand
ACCGCCTCGACGATCAGCTGGTAGTCGCCGCGGGGCTCGAACAGCGACACCTGGCCGCGCACCTTGACCCGGTCGCCGTCGCGCATGGGGGCGGCGACAAAGCGCGCCCGGGTGCGGAACAGCGCGCAGCGCAGCTGGGCCCGGTCATCCTTGAGAGTGAAGTAGAGGTGCCCCGAGCCCGGCCGCGACACCCCGGAGAGCTCGCCCTCCACCCACACCTCGCCGACATCCTGCTCCAGCGCCTGGCGGGCGCGGCGGTTGAGTTCACTGACGGAAAGCGGGGCGTCCTCGGGGCGGGGCATGGCGCGGTCATTCCAGGCGGGTGAAGGGAAATACCCTACCATGTGCCGCGGCTCCGATGGCACCGCCCGGTCCGCACGGCAGGGCTATCGCAGCTGAGAAGCGCTCGAGGCTATTTCGGTGACAGGTTCACGAGCGGGGCCGGCCTTCCGGGCGCTGTAACCCCTCTCTGGGTGCTACCGACGCCATCCGTGGCGTAGGACTCTCTCTCTACGACCTGTCCCCGGCGCCTCTCGCGGAACGTAACTGCGATAGCTCTGGGCCGCAGGAACGGATGCTCGTCACCCGCATTGCCGGCGCCCGTCCCGGGTCGCTATAATGGGGGATTAACTTCACTCCCTCCCACCAGTTCACTGGGTGTTGCCGCATATGCTACGTATGGCCCAAGAAGCTCTTACGTTCGATGACGTATTACTCGTGCCCGGGTATTCCGATGTCCTGCCCAACGACGTCAGCCTCAGGACCCGCCTGACCCGCGACCTCTTCCTGAACATCCCGCTCGTCTCCGCCGCCATGGACACCGTCACCGAAGCCCGCCTGGCCATCGCCATGGCCCAGGAAGGCGGCATCGGCATCATCCACAAGAGCATGACCATCGCGCACCAGGCGGCCGAGGTACGCAAGGTCAAGAAGCACGAGAGCGTGATCGTCAAGGACCCCGTCACCGTGGGGCCCAAGGCCAAGCTGGCGGACCTGCTGGCGATGGCCGAGGAGCACGGCTTCTCCGGCTTTCCGGTGGTGGAGGGCGAGACGCTGGTGGGCCTGGTGACTCAGCGCGACATGCGCTTCCAGCCCAACCACGGCGACAGCGTGGCCGACATCATGACCCCCGGCGAGAAGCTCGTCACCGTGCCGGTGGGCACCAGCCTCGACATCATCAAGGGCAAGATGCAGGAGCACCGCATCGAGAAGATGCTGGTGGTGGATGAGGACTTCCGCCTGCGCGGCCTGGTCACCTTCCAGGACATCGAGAAGGCCCGCACCTTCCCCCTGGCGGCCAAGGACGCCGACGGCCGCCTGCTGGTCGGCGCCGCCGTGGGCACCGGCCCCGAGACGCCGGACCGCGTGGCCGCGCTGGCCGAGGCCGGGGTCGACGTGGTGGTGGTCGACACCGCCCATGGCCACTCCAAGGGCGTGATCGAGCGCGTACGCTGGGTGAAGGAGCACTTCCCGCAGATCCAGGTGATCGGCGGCAATATCGCCACCGCCGAGGCTGCCAAGGCGCTGGCCGAGGCCGGCGCTGACGGCGTCAAGGTCGGCATCGGCCCCGGCTCCATCTGCACCACCCGCGTGGTGGCCGGCGTGGGCGTGCCGCAGATCACCGCCGTCTCCAACGTGGCCGCGGCACTGGTGCCCTACGACATCCCGCTGATTGCCGACGGCGGCGTGCGCTTCTCCGGCGACCTGGCCAAGGCCGTGGCGGCCGGTGCCAGCACCGTGATGGCCGGTGGCCTGCTGGCCGGCACCGAGGAATCCCCGGGCGAGATCGAACTCTTCCAGGGCCGCACCTACAAGGCCTACCGCGGCATGGGCTCCATGGGCGCCATGTCCCAGACCCAGGGCAGTGCCGACCGCTACTTCCAGGACAAGAGCGAGGGCGCCGAGAAGCTGGTGCCGGAAGGCATCGAGGGCCGAGTGCCCTACAAGGGCATGATGAGCGCCATCGTCCACCAGCTGATGGGCGGCCTGCGCGCCTCCATGGGTTACACCGGCTGCCGCGACATCCAGGAGATGCGCACCAAGCCGCAGTTCGTGCAGATCACCGGGGCCGGCTTCAACGAGTCCCACGTGCACGACGTGCAGATCACCAAGGAAGCCCCGAACTACCGCGCGGGTTGATACACGCTTGAAGCCGGAAGCTTGAAGCTGGAAGTGGCCGCGCCGCTTCCAGCTTTCGTGTTTCCGGGCCGTTCGCCTCTCAAAGGAAAGGCCAGATGACCGACATTCACGCCCACAAGATCCTGATCCTCGACTTCGGCTCCCAGTACACCCAGCTGATCGCCCGCCGGGTGCGCGAGATCGGCGTCTACTCCGAGGTTCGCGCCTTCGACATCACCGAGGCCGAGATCCGCGAGTACGCCCCCAACGGCATCATCCTCGCCGGTGGCCCGGAATCCGTCACCGAGCTGGACTCGCCCCGCGCCCCGCAGTGCGTGTTCGAGATGGGCCTGCCGGTGCTGGGCATCTGCTACGGCATGCAGACCATGGCCGAGCAGCTCGGCGGTGCCGTGGAGGGCTCCCACGTCCACGAGTTCGGCTACGCCCAGATCCGCCTAGATGCCGAGACGGCGCTGTTCCGCGACATCTCGGACCACATCGACCACGAGACCGGCCGCAACCTGCTCGACGTCTGGATGAGCCATGGCGACAAGGTCTCCCGGGTGCCCGACACCTTCACCGTCACCGCCTCCACCCCGAGCTGCCCCATCGCCGCCATGGCCTGGGAGGAGAAGCGCTTCTATGGCGTGCAGTTCCACCCCGAGGTGACCCACACCCTGCAGGGTCTGCGCATCCTCGAGCACTTCGTGCTGGAGATCTGTGGCGCCGAGCGCCTCTGGACCCCGGCCCAGATCATCGAGGACCAGATCGCGCGCGTGCGCGAGCAGGTGGGTGACCGCCACGTGCTGCTCGGCCTCTCCGGCGGCGTGGACTCCTCGGTGGTGGCAGCACTCCTGCACAAGGCCATCGGCGACCAGCTGACCTGCGTGTTCGTCGACAACGGCCTGCTTCGCAAGGCCGAGGGCGACCAGGTGATGGAGACCTTCGCCCGCCACATGGGCGTGAAGGTGATCCGCGTGGACGCCGAGGACCTCTTCCTCGACAAGCTGAAGGGCGAGGCCGACCCCGAGGCCAAGCGCAAGATCATCGGCAACACCTTTATCGACGTGTTCGATGATGAAGCAAGCAAGATTGAAGGTGTCGACTTCCTGGCCCAGGGCACCATCTACCCGGACGTGATCGAATCCGCCGCGGCGAAGACCGGCAAGGCCCATGTGATCAAGTCGCACCACAACGTGGGCGGCCTGCCCGAGACCATGAAGCTCACCCTCGTCGAGCCGCTGCGCGAGCTGTTCAAGGACGAGGTGCGCAAGCTCGGCGTCGAGCTCGGCCTGCCCTACGACATGGTCTACCGCCACCCCTTCCCGGGGCCGGGCCTCGGCGTGCGCATCCTCGGCGAGGTGAAGAAGGAGTACGCCGACATCCTGCGCGAGGCCGATGCCATCTTCATCGAGGAGCTGCACCGCGCCGACTGGTACCACAAGACCAGCCAGGCCTTCGCCGTCTTCCTGCCGGTGCGCTCGGTCGGCGTGGTGGGTGACGCCCGCCGCTACGAGTGGGTGATCGCCCTGCGCGCCGTGGAGACCATCGACTTCATGACCGCCCGCTGGGCGCACCTGCCCTACGAACTGCTGGAGAAGGTCTCCAACCGCATCATCAACGAGATCACCGGGGTCTCCCGCGTGACCTATGACGTGAGCAGCAAGCCGCCCGCCACCATCGAGTGGGAGTGAGGCTCCTCATCACATGATGCTGATTCGGTCCACAGGAACCCGCCAACCGGCGGGTTCTCACCGACGCACCCGTCGGCTAGCGTTAATGAAAACAGGAAACGGCTACATCAAGGTTGAAACATACGGGGACTGTGTCAGATGAGTAACGTCACCACACAAGCCGTTTACATATCTAATCAAGTAGTTTTTTGAATACATCCTTCACTGAGTCCGCCTTATCGCGGATTACGTCTTTTTTATGCTGAGCAATAAGCTTTGCAGACATGGACTTGCACCATTTTTGGCTCTTTAATAGATTCTTGTAGTCAAAGTACTCGTCGTCTTCAGGTGAGATTTCAGCATTTAGATCGATTGCGGCGTTTATCGCTAGAGTTGAGAATCCGTCGGCGAGGTTGTTTATTTTTCCATCTTTTACTATTTGG
Organism: Halomonas sp.; assembly: GCF_031581305.1. Lineage (GTDB taxonomy): Bacteria > Pseudomonadota > Gammaproteobacteria > Pseudomonadales > Halomonadaceae > Halomonas. The sequence goes on along the minus strand of NZ_JAVLBC010000190.1, from coordinate 1,782 downwards.
TCGATCGACTTCAAGATGTTTGCGCCTGTTGGGTCGTCTTTGATGACCCCCATGACTGAATAAAACAAGAAATACTTTGTGAGAGTGTAATTTGCAAAGGATGTGTTTTCTATCTTAGGAAGAGCTTTCGCTATCGATTGAAAACACCTCCAAAGCGCAAGAACCCTCGATCCTGTAACATTGGGTCTTCCAAATATGTCAGAGTGGAGATCGTCCATTACCTTATACTTCTGGTGGCAGCTCCAAGGCTGTTCTAGGTCTGCAGCCAATAAAACCAGGCCGGCGGCCTCGTTTGGAATTATTTCCTTGCCTTTGTTTCTTTCCCCTTGCTTTATTTCATAAGCAACAAGTCCTTCGCTTATGTTTTCGATCTCGACTTTTAAGCGATGCTGAATGTTGTGATTGGACTTCATGTCCCGCGCCTTGATAGCGTTCTGATTGTTGCTATTTCTAGTGATTTTTTGGGACAATGAGGCGTCGCCCTTGACCTCAATAAGCTTGACTAGAATCTTCAGGTCGTCCGTTATCTTGGATTTTTCTGATAGCAGGGAGGTGAGGCTTTGGGCTCCATTTACAACGACATAATCCTGTACTACAAGGGACTGTTTGTCCTCATCAAGAATTTCCCTGCAAAGTACATTTATTCCGTTGTGGTAAAGAGGGAAGTTTCCGTGCTCTTCCTTTTTCTTGATGCTGGATTTGATGCTCTTATTGACCTTGGTGTTTCCTAAGGAAAGTCGCACATTCTGGTCAAAGAGTGAGCCGTCAGATATTCCATCCATTTTGGTAAGGTTTAATGCTGGAGCAAGAAAGATTCTTGTAGCAGCGCCCCCTGCATCATATTTGATGACATCGCTATCAGATATGTCAAATCGAAATTCTTGAGATATGCCTCCATCTATCTCCAGGTCGACGTAGTCTCGAGTTATTTTAACTGCATCGTAAAGTTCTACGCCATCGATCTTTTCTAGGTAGTGGGAGGCGTCGGCATTTGCGGGAACGTTGGTTATGAAGATGCCCTGGACGTCGTATCCTGCTTCGACTTTCTCAGCAACTTCATTTCTTAATATGGCCTGTTTGAGTCGTTCGTTTTTAGTTTCAGATGCCAGTTTTTCGACCTTCTCTCTTTTGTTGAATTGCGCCAGAGTGCCGAAGAAATCCTTCAGCTCTGTATCGCCAAGAGTCGCTTTTTCGCTAGTTTTAGTTTTTGACTGTATCACGAATACTACTTCAGATACGTCATCGACATAGATCGCATCTACACCTTTGTCGTGCTTTGCGTCCACGCAAGCATCGTCAGTTTCAAACTCGTCGAGTCTAAATATGTTCTCAAGAAACCATTTCAGGAATCGCTTCGCGAAGTCGGGTGCTCGATCGGAATAGTTTTTCTCCAAGATATCGGAAAATGCACTATGCTTTAGCTCTTCTGCTATCATGATCTGCTGTCCACGATAAAAGTAAATTATAAGAAAAATGATATTCTATTTTTTTATTGTATCTAGGTGCAAAGCAGTCGTCGATAGCCTCATCCCTTTTGCATAATGAATGCTTGCTCCACTGGCATAGAGCATAGGTCGCTCTCAAGCGACCAGCTCCGACTCCAGCAATCCGGGCAGGCCCTCATTCTTCATTCGAAAAAGCCACCCTCGCATAGGTTGAGTTCAGGGAGATGAATCTCATCTTTCCGCTATGGTGTTGTTAACAATAGGCACAGGCCGGGAGGTAAGCGCGGTGGAACAGCGCATCAGTCTGATCACCCTGGGCGTCGGCGACCTGGCGCGG
>NZ_JAVLBC010000189.1:4720-6030 GCF_031581305.1 Halomonas sp. | reverse complement strand
ATGTACAAGAGGCCCAGCCCGGCGGCGAGGTCTTCGACGCCCTGAACGAGGACAGACGACTGGCGTTTCTGGAGCGCTTCTGCCGGGAGGTCGCCCAACTGGCCTGTGCCGGCTATGTGCACCGCGACCTGCACTACAACAACCTGCTGATCGACCGGGACGGCAATATCGTGTGGATCGACGCCCACCTGCGTCGGCTACCTACGAAAAGCGCCGACCAATGGCCGGCGCTCAGAAAATCGTTGACAGTTAACAAGCTCAGGGGAGAGCATTATCGAAAAATAGTAGAAGCGAAATTGAAGAGTCTATCTTGACCAGATGCTTCTCCCGTTCAGCTCCTCGAAAGGGTAATCATAAAAAGCAACGGAACACGATAAAGATGCCTAAAACGGTGAAGAGATAGAAAAGTAATCGATCTCTTTTTTATAAAGCTTACGAACGTACTCAGCACGCTCGGCATCGTACCAGTCCTGCAGTTTCTTCTTGCGCCCGTGCTTTTCCACCTTCTCCTCGAGAAGCCTGCCCCGATGCGGAATGTCCAGCCTCTCGCACAGCCAGGCGAAGTCCTCCTCCAGATTCGCGTAGCGACCGATGTAATCAACTGCCACCTGATCATCGATAGTGTAGAGCGGCCAGTTACTGATCAGGCCACTGGGCGTAATGCCCCGATCATCGACCTCGCCGGCAAGGGCTTTGAGGAAGTACCCGAAATCGAACTCGCGTCTGGAGTTTCGTCGCTGGTGGGAGAACTCCGACAGCGCCTGCTCATAGGGATCACGAACGAAGCAGAACTTGAAATAATGCTCCCACTCGTAGGGAAACATCGATCGGACATTTTCTGCAGGAGGGTGAACCGGATTACGAAACAGTGAGCGACGATAGTGCGCCTTGACGGCCGTATTCACCAGATTGCGATAGCGAGATGTATCGCCATGTCGCCACCACTCCAGCATCGCCTTGCGCGTCACATTGAGAGCATGAGGATGCCACATAGCTCGCCGTGCGGCCCGGTTGAGCGCACCACCACGCTGCAACACCTCATCGAGGCTGCCAATCATGATGTCGCCATCACCCAGATGCGGCCACAGGGTCGTCTTGATGGCGCTGCCCGCCACCTTGCGACAGTGGATAAAGATGAAACGGTACTTATGGCTGATGATCACATTGACGTCTCACAAAAAGGCGAGCTGAAACTCGGCATGACAAACAAATGAATCCGGAAATCTCCCAACCGCACGAGCACCGTTTGATCATCGCGGGTGAGCCGGGAAAGGATCGTCTATGTTTAACCTTGTCAACTCTGCGCAACA
>NZ_JAVLBC010000189.1:0-4710 GCF_031581305.1 Halomonas sp. | reverse complement strand
CGTCTCGGGCCGGAAATCATCCAGCCAGCTCTCCTTGATGGGCGGCTTTTCGCCCTGCACGGCCGCACGAATGCCCTCGGCCAGGCGCTCCTCGTCGTGAGAGACGACACAGCTCGCTAACTCGCCCTTGAGGATCTCGCGGATCCCCCCGGGACAGTCCACGCTGAGCACCGGCGTACCACAGGCCAGTGCCTCGAAGAGCACGATGCCCATGCCCTCGAAGCGCGAGCTGAGCACGAACAGCCGGGCATGATGCAACCACGGGTAGGGATTGGCACGCTGCCCGACAAAGCGCACGCGTCCGCTGATTCCTAGCTCCCTCGCCAGGGTGTCGAGCCGGCCATGTTCCTGGCCATCACCCACCAGCACCAGCGGGAGAGCAATACCGGAACGGGCATAGGCACGCAGCAGCAGGGCCTGATCCTTGGCCGGCACCATGCGCGCCACGTTGACGATATAGGGCTCCTCAGGCAAATCAGGTTCGGCCTCCAGCATCTGCCGGCGAATGCTCTCGACCGGACAGGGGTTGACGATCACCTCGAGCGTGGCCGGCTGGAAGTGCCATGCCTTCATGGCCTTCCGTACGCTCTCGGCCACCCCCTCGGTCACGGTCACCAGGTGTCGTCCCTGATAGAGACAACGTGCGAACAGCCGCAGACGCCAGCTGGTCTCCTGCACATGCAGGATATTCTCCAGCACATAGCGGGCCCGGTCGTCCCGGAAGGTCCATACCAGTTCGAACGTGCCGACTCCACGGAAGACGATACGACCCACCCGACCATGACGCCGCTCGAAGGCCCTGAGCCAGAAGTGGAATACCACGCCCCCCATGATGCCGGTACCGAGGAACAGCGAGCGCTTCACGATCGGATTCAGGAACAGGCGCACCAGCAGTTCCAGTACCAGGCCTGCCCCGGTCAGCCGTGTCCACCAGCGCAGCGCGAGATGGTGCTGCTGCACCTCCGGGTGCTGCGGGGCCAGCGGGCTGTCAACCTGCCGCAGGCTAAGCAGATGGCTCTCATGGCCAGCCTCGGCGAAGGCATCCGCGAGGTTCACCGCCACCCGCTCCATGCCCCCCATCTTGAGCGAACGAACCACCGTGAGCGTTCTCATTTGACACTCGCTTGACGCGTGGCGCCACTGGTCTGCAAGCGCCAATAGTGAGTCACCAGGCCACCCACCACCAGGTTGTGTGCATAGACCCCCGTCCAGAAGGCGTTATAGGCCTCGAACTGGTTGACCACCATCCAGTAGCAGAAGAAACCTGCACCAAAGAGTGCCATGTCGCCGGGCATTATGCCGGCCCGCCACGACCGCCAGGTTGCCGATCCGATCCACAGGGCCAACAAGGCGATGACGGTCACCCCCAACAGGCCATAGGCAACCCAGACTTCAAGAAAGTAGTTGTGCAGGTGGCCGAAGGTTTGCCGGATTTCTTCGGGTAGCCAGGGGGTATGCTCCATCACCAGGCCGCGACCCTCGCCGCCCCAGCCGACAAGGGGGCGCTCCTCTATCCACTCCAGTGCGGCGCGCCAGGAATGGATGCGAATGCCGATACTGGTGTAGGGCAGTGCTTCAACCTTGCCTTCGAGCAGCATGCCCATCACTCGGGATTCCTGACCCACTCGCTCGAGCAGGAGGGTCTTCATCGCCGTAGCAGAGCCGAGCGCCACCAGCAGCAGCACCAGTCCTGCCGCGAGGACGCGGCGATTCATCGAGCCTCCCCGAGCTCTCCTCACCAGCCACCAGCCGAGAAACACCAGGGGCAACGCGATGACCAGGGCCAACCAGACCGCCCGCGTCTGGCCGATCAGCACCGCGATGGTGGCAAGCGCCAACGCCAGACACCAGCCGACGGCACGCCATGCACGCCAGCGGCCGGGGGATAACAGGCGCGGGGCAAAGATCACCAAGCCCAGCAACAGAATGCCGAACAGCATCGCACCATGCTGGAAGTTTCGAACCCCGAAACCGACCCGCTGGCCCTGGAGGCCACGAAGCCATTCCTGCACGCCGTCCCCTTGAACAAAGCTGGCAAGCATCAACCCCACCAGCGCCAGGGCCCACATCAGAAAGGTATTGCGCGTGCTACCGCCCAACCACCAGGCCACCGCGATGAAGATGAACAGCTTGGCGAGACGGTCGATCTGAGGATTCTCGGCAACCCACTCGGGGTGATGGAAATACCCCAGCGACCAGGACAGCACCTGTACCGCCACCGCCGCCGCCAGCAGCCAGGTGGCAGCGCCATGGCGAATGCCACGGCCATAAGCCAGGACCATCACCAGACCCAGCAGCGCCATGAGCGTCTCTGCCGCGCCTCCCGGCGCAGGCCAGAGAACGCGAAGGAAGGCATAGAGCAGCAGGGCAGACACCCCCATACCCCAGATCAGGCGCGGGCAAGACCAGCCCATCGGAGACTGCCAGACGAGTTGCCGATTCACGATGTTCCATCACCTCAGGCAAGCAAAGCGTAGTACTGTACCGAAGCCGCCCGGACACGTATATCGCGTCGGCCCCCAGGGTCACCTCGATCACCCGACCCGCCTTCCTCGTCGCCGCATTACCGAGCGCTTCCTGACCCTCTGGAGCCGACCCGAAGTCCGCCTGCCGAAACAGAGCGACCAGGCAACCCGTGCCCACCGTGTGCCACGCTTCTATATGTGGAAGCTCGACATGAGAGCTCGCCGATACCGCAACGCTGCTAGACTTGAACGAGCCACCTGATGGCAGGATCCGATCCTCGCGGGGAAACGCCGTGTTGGTAGGCAGTCGATCCATCGGCGAATCCGGTCCAGGCGCGAAAAGCCGCATGCCTTCAGCGAACGCGCCGACAACCACGCGAAAGCACTGGCTCAGAATGTCGAAGCCTCCGACAAGGGGATCCAGGAACATCGCCAATACAAGGACCTCCGGGGCTGACACGATCAGGGCTGATGGGTGCCATGAAGGCATGGCCGGTCAGGGGCATCAGCCTATCAAGGAGGAGTCACCCGCATGCCGCCACCCCACCACCACAATGGAACCGACGGCGATCTCCCGTTGTCCTGGAAAGCCGTGCCAAGGCCCTGTTTGTGCACCACCCGGAGCCGATCTTTGAGCTGGATCCCGAAGGCCGCTTCCGGCACTCCAACGTGGCGGGGGCAAACCTCGCCGGCCTGAACGAGAACGAAGGCCAGGGCATGCACTTTACCCGGTTCGTGCTGCCGCAGGATCGCCAAGAAGTGGAAAGGCATTTTCAGCTGGCCCTGAACGGCCGCCACACCGGCTGTATGGCACATATCCGTAACCTGGCGAGCGAGGAATACCACGTCACGCTCCACATGCTGCCCATCACCAGCAAACGCAACACGCTGGGGGTGTATGTACTGGTCAATCCCTCCATCAACCACACCGACCTGAGCGGTTCGCTGGCCGCTCAGCGACTGCTCGACGCCATCCCCCTGGGCGCCGCGGTGCTGGCTGTGGGCAGCGAGACGCACTCGGTGGTGATGGCCAACCGGGCGCTGGGGGAGCTGCTCGACATGCCACTGGAGGTCATCCTGGGCCACCCGCTGCCTTCGCTGCAAGAGAGCGAGAGCGTTGCCGTGTGCCGGCTGCAACAGGCCCTGGCCACCCGCCAGCCAGCCCGCGAGAGCCTGAGCATCTCCCGCCGTGGCGGCCGTTCCCTCGGCATGCTGCTCCACCTGGAACCCATCGAGGCGCCCGGCGACGCGTCAGACTCGGCCTGTATGCTGGCCCTGCACATACCGCAGTATGGCCACAGGAGGAGCCCCCCTGACGGCTGAACTGACCCCATGGCAACGGACATCTCGGCAAGCTGCGTTGCGCGACACGCCCGTCCTCGAGTGCAAACGGCCAACAGCCAATGAAAGCAGCTGTAGCGTCAGGGGGGTTAGAGCTTCGGCCTGACCAACGCATGTCTGGAACATCTTCAGCCACCCCAAGAAGAGTGGGTTCCATCGACGCCAGCGGCCGGCAGGGATGACGGCCGCTGGATCTTCAGGCCAAGTGGGAAGGGGAGCGCCTGCCCCCGATCCTCCCATCAAGAAAAACAGGCCGCCGATCATGGATCGGCGGCCTGTTAGTGTGGCTCAGCGCGGGCCTGAAGGGCCTGACGCTAACAGCGGCTTACTTGGCCTTGGGAGCCGCTTCCTTGACGGCCTTGGTGGCGGTCTCGGTGGCTTCCTTGGCGCTTTCCTGGGCCTGCTTGACACTGCCCTCGGTCAGCTTCTGGCTTTCCTGAACGAACTCTTGCTGCAGGGCCACAACCTTTTCGGCATCGCCCTTCATGCGCTCGGTCAGCTCGCTGGCGACCTTTTGCTGGCCTTCCATGTAATTCTTGAGGCCTTCCGCGTCCTTGACTTCCATCAGGCTGCGCAGCTGCGCCATGCTGGTGTCGGTATAGGCTTTGGTGGCCTCGAGCTGGGCATTGACCAGCTTCTCGGTGACGTCGACGGAGAGGGCAGCGTAGGCACGCGCCGGAGCGAAGAACATCGACTCGAGCTGAGCGGTGTCAAACTGCTTGGGGTCGAATGCGAATGCGTTGGTCATGATGGGAACCTCCGGGGTTCTGAATGCGATGGAACGGGAGATTCCCGCTCTGCTGCAGTGCACAATAGCAGAGAGGTTTGTGCAGTGCAATATACGAAGCAGGGCAAGGGGCAAGGGGCAAGGGGCAAGGGGCAAGGGGCAAGGGGCAAGGGGCAA
>NZ_JAVLBC010000188.1:0-6044 GCF_031581305.1 Halomonas sp. | reverse complement strand
CAGCGCGAGGCCCCGACTGCCTGGGCCTCGAGACGCTCTCCCTGCAGTTCGCCATGGATCTCGGTGTTGTCGCGATTCAGCCGGGGATGCTCGGCGGCAAGCACCACCCGACCCTCCCGAGGCCGATGCACCGCCCCGATAGCCGGCAGCACGTTCACCGCCTGCAGCCGCTGACGGCGGAACCCCTCCCCTTCGGCGCGGATCACCAGTCGCGCATTGCCGGTCAGGGCCGGCGCCGGCAGGCGGCCACGAAAGCGCCCCCCCTGGGCCTGTAACCGGACCAGGGACTGTACCTCGCCCTGGGCGTCCTGCAGCGAGACCGAGAGGGCGAGTTCCTCGATTTCCTCGCCGAGAGGATCACCTTCTCGCTCCACCCAGGCCTCCACCGAGACCTCGAAGCCCAGATAGAGGGTGGTCGGCAGGTCGGTGGTACGCAGGTGAAGCGGGGAGTCGACGTTGATGCGACTGCCCTCGCCCACCGGCCCCTCCAGACGCCACTCGCCGACCTGGGGATCGGGCACCCGGATGAGGTCGAAGCGTGGCTCCACCTGCCAACGCATGGCGTCCGTAACCGCGTCGGCCCGATAGCGCGTGCCATCCGGCGCGACCAGGGTCAGGGGGGCATCATCGGGCTCGTGGAAGAGCAGCGCCGAGAAGGTTTCCACGCCGTCGTCGATGACGAAGCGGCCTTCCTCCAGCGGCACCTGATCGCCCGGAAAGATCCGCTCGACGATATCGAGGAAGGCGCCCAGCAGCCTCTCGGGGTTCTCCGCGAGTGACGCCAGCCCACCAGTGGACTGGGCCAGCCGCTCCACCAGCGCCAGGTCGGCCTGGTCCGAGAAGGCGATGGCATGGATGGTCACGCCCTGGTCGGCCAGCTCGGTGGCCAGTTCGTCCACCAGCCGACGCCGCGAGGCATTGTCGACTTCGGGCTTGGCCCCTCGGGTCGGTGACAGGTCAATCATGCCATCGGTGAGCAGCACCAGGTGGCGCCAGCCGTTGGCCTCGGCCCTTGCCGCCTCGCGAAGGGCCACCTCGATATCGGTGTATTGCTGGTACTCCTGCAGGGCCGGTGGCAGGGCCAGCGCCCGTTCGCGCCAGGCGGCATCTACCTCGCCCAGCGGCAGGGGGTTGTCGACCGTTTCACCGAAGGTCCAGACGCCCGCCGTGGCGCCGTTGGGTAATAGCGCTACCAGCATGTCCAGGGCACTGAGCGCCAGACGGTCGGGATCGTTCTCCTTCATGCTGCCGGAGACATCGACCACCACCCGGACATCCGGTCGCTCCTCTCCACCGACCTGCGCCGGTACCGAGCTCGCCCACAACCACAGGACACAGCCGATGGCCAGTATCCAGGTCATCCGACCGAAGGGCCTTTCCATGCCATACCCGCCCATCGGGGCTCCTTAGCCGATCATCGGCTCCTGGCGCTCGCCCCGGCCGCCTCGGCGGGTACCGGCTGGCGCCTCGTCATCCATGTCCACGTAGTCATCGTCATCGAGGGTGTCACGATGGCGGCCGCGCCACCACAGCAGTAGCCCCACCATGACACCCAACCCGGCGCCCACCGCAACCAACACAGCGGCCGACATGAAGTCCGCGCCATTGCCCTCGAGAACGGCCACGGCCCCTACCACCACCGCCGGGGCGAAGCCGGAGTAGAACTCGCCCTCCTCCAGCAGCGGCAGGCGGAAATGGGCCGGCACCCACATCACGCCTGCCACCAGCCAGGTGACCACCAGCCGCGGCAACCGCGGCAGGAAGGCCAGCCCCAGGTAACCGGTCAGCAACACCACCAGCGACAATACGATATAGACCAGCCATAGTAGGGATATCGAATCCGAAATCAGCATCACGACCTCGCGACATGTGCGTCCACGACGCACGTTCTTGAAAATACACTGAGTATGGTACATCTCGCGCAATGAAAGCACAGCCGCCACGTAACCAGCCCCCCGAGACGACGGCCGATGACCCTGTCACCCGCTTTCGCCACGCCGATGACCCGGCATGGCACTGGCTGGAGAGCCGCGATGATCCAACGGTCACCGACTTCCTGGAAGCGGCCAACCAGGAGTCGCGGCGCTGGTTCACCCCCCTCGACGACCTGGTAGAGCGCCTCTACCACGGTCATCTGGCCCGCCGCGAACTGGCGGTCCATGGGCTGAGAACGCCCCTGGATCATTTCACGGTGTGGAGCGAGACGGCGGTGGATGCCGACTATCCGGTCTGGTGGCGACACCCCAACGGCGACCCCGATGCCGCGGAGTGTTTCCTCGACCTTCAGGCCAGGGCCAGTGAGCACGACTTCCTCGAAGTCGGTGACATGGCTCTGTCCCCGGATGAGGCCTGGCTGGCCTGGACCGAGGACACCCGCGGCGACGAGACCTACAAGCTCTATCTCAAGCGCCTGCCCGGTGGTGAACCCAGGGTCCTGCTCGAGGAGATCGGCCCCGAGATCGGCTGGGCCGAGGACAACGCCACCCTGCTCTTTACCCGCTATGACGCCACCCAGCGCCCGGAGAGCATCTGGCGCCTACCCCTGGAAGGCGGCAGGGCCGGCGAGCCGGCCCTGGTGCTGCGCGAAAAGGACCCGGAATTCTGGCTGGGACTCGGCAAGACCCGATCCCGTGAGTGGCTGGTCCTGGAGAGCGCCTCCAAGGATACCAGCGAGAGCCACCTGATCCCCGCCCGGACGCCGGCCACCGCGCCGCACTGCTTCCGCCCTCGGGAAAGCGGCGTGGAGTACGCTCTGGACCACCGCCCGGGCCACTTCTATGTGCTGCACAACCGCGAGGCCACCCACTTCCAGCTGGACGTGCTCGCCGAGCAGCGGCTAGGCGAGTCCGACCCCGCGACCCACTGGCAGACGCTGATCGCCCATCGCGACGATGACACCCTGGAGGGCGTCGACGCCTTCGACTGGGGGCTGGTGATCACCGAGCGCGACCACCATGAAGCCCAGGTGCACTTGCGCGTGCTGGAGTTGGATGCCAAGCACACCATCACCCGCGACGAACGGCTGCCGCTGCCGGAACTGCCCTGCAGCCTGGCATTGGGCGACGCACCTCACTTCGACACCCGCTGTCTGCGCCTGCGTGAGGAGTCTTTCATCCTGCCGGTGACCTGGCTCGAGCATGACCTCGACAGTGGTCAGCGGCGCCTGCTCAAGCAGCAGCCGATCCATGGCGACTTGAGGCCCGAGCAACTGGTCTGTGAGCGGCTATGGGCGAGCTCCCGCGACGGCGAACGGGTCCCCGTCTCGGTGGTGATGCGCGCCGACCTCGCCGGCCACCCGCTGCCCACCCTGCTCTTCGGCTACGGCGCCTACGGTGAGGTGCTCGACCCGTGGTTCTCGGTCGCCCGGCTGGAACTGCTGGCACGCGGCGCAGCCTTTGCCGTGGCGCATGTGCGAGGCGGCGGCGATCGCGGCGAACCCTGGTACCTGGCCGGGAAGCTCGAGCACAAGGCGAACAGCTTCCACGACTTCCTCGCCGCCCGCGACGCCCTGGTCGAAAAGGGCTTCAGCGACGGCGAGCGCATTGCGGCCTATGGCGCCAGTGCCGGGGGGCTGCTGGTCAGCGCCAGCCTCAACCTGGCCCCGGAAGCCTTCTGTGCCGCGGTGCTCGACGTGCCCTTCGTCGACGTGCTGCGCACCATGGAGAACCCTGATCTGCCTCTGACCACCGCGGAATACACCGAGTGGGGCGACCCCCGCGAACCCGAGGCACGACGGCGCATCGGCAACTACTCACCGCTGGACAACCTCTCGGTGCAGCCCTGGCCTGCGGTCTTCCTGCAGGGCAGCTGGCACGACACCCGCGTACCCTATTGGGAACCCGCCAAGCTCTATGCCCGCCTCAGGGAGTTGGGCCGTGGAGAGGCCGATAAAGGCCGCCCCGCGGATCGCCGCCCGGCGGAAGGCCGCCCCATCCTCTTGCGCACCGACATGGCCGCTGGTCACGGTGGGGCCTCGGGACGCTTCAAGGCCTGGCACGACAACGCCCGCCAGGATGCCTTCATCCTCTGGGCGCTGGGACTCGAGGGCCGGGACGCCTGATCCCTTGAGGCAAGTGACCCGGCATCAGCCGGGTCATCTCATGCATCGATGGGCAGGATGGCGATGATGTGCTCCTCGAGCTCCTCCTCGGGAACCTCGCGCTGTGAGACGGCGAAGCTGCGCACGCTGATGCCCTTGCGGTGCATGCGCTCTGGCCCGCCGGCAATCAGCGGGTGCCAGGCGGCAAGCTTGCGCCCTTCAGCCACCCGTCGATAGGCACAGGACCTCGGCAGCCAGCGGAAGTCGTCGATGCGTTCGGGGGTCAGTTGCGTGCAGTCAGGCACCCTCGCGAAGCGGTGGGCGTAGTCACTGCAGCGACAGCTGTGAATATCCAGCAGCTCGCAGGCAACGTTGAGCACCGCCAGGTCGCCGCTCTCCTCATCCTGGAACTTGAGCAGGCAGCACTGGCCGCAGCCGTCGCAGAGCGCCTCCCACTCCTCGCCGGTGAGCTCCTCCAGATCGAAGCGCTCCCAGAATCGTTCTCTCATGATCTCTCCTGACCCTCCTGGGGCCTTGGCGACGCGTGACTCGCCCGTGGGCTGGCCGAGGAGGAGGCGCTGTGAATACGTCCCTGTACGCTACCCACGCCGTCCGTGGCGCAGGTCCTCCTCGACCGGCCATCGGCGCCACTCGCCATCGCTGCTCTAGTAGCGCGCCTCGGTCGGGGTGCGATAGAGGTCGAGCAGATACTCCTCCTTGGCCGGCGGCATCTGCAGGTAATAGCCCTTCTCGCGGATGGCGGCCATGACGTCCATGGCCCTGGCTCGCCCCAGCGATTTCTCGGGGGTGAGGATCAGGGTCATGGCCGGTTGCGGCTTACCGAACCGCTCGAGCAGGACCTCGGGCACCTCCTCGACGCCCTGGCGCTTGTCCACGTAGAGATACATCTGCTCCTTGCGCGAGCTCTTGAAGACCTCGCACAGCAGCTTGTCACCGCGCATACGGTCATCACTCATCGGGATACCTCCTCGAGGGCCGCCGTCAGGCCCGCCTTCAGTCGGTCGCCGCGCCAGCCTTCAGGCAGCGGCAATGGCTGGTCCATGAGGTCGGCGCCCACCAGGGCCTCCAGGTCACGCCGCTTCAGCAGCACCTCCGGCGCCACGCCGAGCGCCTCTGCCTCGGCATTCACTACCTTCTTCAGTGCCTTGAGACGCTGCTTGAACGCGGGAGCCATGGGCGAGAGAGGTGCCGGCGGCAGCTCGCGCTCATCGATGTTCAAGGCCTCGCGTACCAGCCTCAGCAAGATGTCACCCTCGCGCTTGATCAGCGGGGGCTTGAGGCCCTCGACCCGGGCCAATTCAAAACGGTTCTCCGGCAACTGCTCGGCGATGGCGTAGAGCAACCGGTCAGGGACCAGCCACCCTCGTGGCACATCGCGGCGCCGGGCCTCTCCCTCGCGCCAGCGGGTCAGGCGCCGATAGGCTTCCACCTGGCGCGGCGAAAGGCGCCACAGCTGGCGATGGCGCAGGTACCACTGGCCATCGGCGGCATCGCTACGGGCCGACAGGGCAACCAGGACCGCACAATCCGCCTCGACCCAGGCCCGTCGCCCCTGCCGCTCCAGCGCTTCGCGCTGGTGCTGCCACACCTGCAGCAGGTAGACGACGTCGAGGGCGGCGTAGAGCCGCTGGGTCTCGCTGAGCGGGCGCTTGAGCCAGTCGGAGCGGGTCTCGTCCTTGGGCAGGGTCTCGCCGACCCAGGTCTCCACCAGCTTCTGGTAGCCCATGGAGGGCACCTCGCCGAGCAGCGACTGGGCGATCTGGGTATCCACCAGCGGCGCGACCGGCACGCCGGCCCAGTGGGCGAAGACCTCGAGGTCCTCGCTGGAGGCATGCAGCAGCTTGAGCGGCCCCGACGAGAGCAAACGCCGGAACGCCTCGGTACAGGCCACCTCCAGGGGGTCCACCAGAAAGGCGGGGCCGCCCGCGGTGAACTGGATCAGCGCCGGCACCGGATGGAAGGTGTTCTCGCGAAAGAACTCGGT
>NZ_JAVLBC010000187.1:1050-6054 GCF_031581305.1 Halomonas sp. | reverse complement strand
CCGCGACGATTCGCTCACCCGCCCCGGTCGCAAGCTGTAACGGGCCCTCGAAAGGCACCGGCCACCGCGACACGGCGCTCAGCCCTGCCTTGCCGTCGTCCTGCAGCAGAAGCACGTCTCCCTGGCCGGGGGCATGCACGCCCCACGTCGTCGGGGTTACGGGAATGGCCGCCCCCCAGCGCTTCGCCGATGGCTCGCCGGCATGCCAGCGCGTCTCTCCCGGGCGGTTGAACGAGTAGACGCCACCGCGCTCGACCCACAGGCGCCCCCGGGCATCGATGCTCGGCGGCTCGCCCGGCGTCCGGGCGAACCAGGCCTGACGCCAGAAGGCTTCCTCGGGTCGCTTCCACAGCACGTCGTACGTGCCCCAGGCCACCACGGTGCCGCCGGCAAGATTGACCAGCCAGCGCACCCGATAGGGCTGGGACTCCGGTCGGCCACCGAGCACCACGGCTTGCCAGGTCTCCTCTCCCGGGGGCAAGGTGAAGAGCTGCTGCTCGGCCGCCCCGGTTCCCAGCGTTGCCAGATGCACGGCCCCATCCGCTGCCGTAAGAAGCTGCCCGACGCGGGCGCCCTCGGGAAGGCCGCCATGGTGGGGTAGCCATCGGCCATCCTCCGGCCGGCGCCGCATCGGCCCCCCCTCCTCGCTGCCAATCAGCAGCCCACCCTCGGCATCCACCGCCAGGCTGGTGACGGCACCCTTCAGGTCACCCGGCAGGTCGACAGGCTGCCAACTCGCCAGCCCCCCGGCGCGGAAAAGCCGCCCATCCATCAGCATGAACACCTCGCCACCCTGAGCGGCCAGCCCCTGAACCCGATACCAGCCCGGCGCATACAGCAGAGCCGGAGACGAACCGGCCCGGGCACCGTAAAGCTGCCCCTCTGTCCCCCCGATCCAGTAGCGACCCTCGTTCGATACGCCAACCGCCGACATCGTCGCGTTCGCGTCAAGCGGCAGATCCTTCCAGTGCGCCCCCTGATCGGTGGATGCTTTCACCCCGGCATCGGTGATCGCCAGCCAGAGTGTCACACCGGCGGCTACCGCCGTGACCCGTGAAACTCCGGGCACCGCCAGAGGCTGCCAGCGCGTCTCATCGACAAGGCGCCGGTAGAGCCCTCCGCCCGCCGTGCCCAGCAGGCAGTTGCCCTGATCGTCGCAATCGATCGCGACCACGTTGCGGGTGCCCAGGCCAGTCGAGTCGGGCTGCCAGGCGGAGTGGCCAGGCCCCCGCAGAAAGATCCCTTCCGCGAAGACGGTCGCCAGCCAACCCCGCTCGCGGTCATGCGTGACGGCCTGAACCGGCGCCTCGGGCAGCCCCTGGCTCCACGCCTCTGTATGCTCATCGGGCAGTACCCGCCGGACGCCCCCACTGCGAAGCGCCCACAGGCACTCCTTGGGTGAGCAGCCCAGCGTCAGCCCGCCACGCGCGTCGAGACGCTGCCACGGTGAACCCCGGGAGGACGAATGATGCAGCCCGCGCCGGGTCAGCAGCCACTCACCGGCCGCGTTGCGGGCCAGATCGACGGGATACTCCTGCGGCGTGCCGGACAGCCGATGAGTCCTCTCGTGCGGTGGGCAGCCCGCATAGCGGCCGCCCGGCGCATTGGTCAACAGGGTGACGCAGCCGCGATCCTCCGGAAGGATCCGCAGGGCCACCTCCTCATCGGCGAGGGCCGTGGCCGGCAACATCACGACCAGTACCGCTACCGCCAGGGCGAGGGCGCTAATGCTCAACCACCTCCTCTCGTTTGCGACGAACAGCAGAGGCATGCCCGGTCGAATCATTACGGCTCAGCCATCCAGCTGCTGCAGCAGCGGCGCCAGGTCCTCGCCATTGACCTGCGCATTGCCGAGGCTGTCGAGCTCGATCCGGAACACGTGCTCGGAGTCACCGTCGGGGCTTTCGCGCTCCTCGCCCAACAGGCGCAACATGGTGAACATGGATTCGAGATCCTGACGGGCCTGGTCGTCGGGAGCGGCCTCGAGCCAGTGCGCCGTCAACCGGTCGAGCTGAACGATGCGCAGATCGAACTGGCCGCGCACCAGGCCAGGTGCTCCTCCTTCACCTTCCTCGGTCCAGCCGCGACCCGCGAGCGAAATGGCGCCATTTGGCAGATCGATCTGCCAGCGCGGGATATCCAGCAGGGTACGATTGGCGAGCATCTGCTCCAACATCAACTGGCCGGGATCCAGCTCGCCCCGCTTGAGCCGGGCCACCGTCTCCTGATCCTCGGCGAAGCCGGTGGGCAGCCGCTTGAACAGCAGCGAGATGTCCGAACGCTCTGGCAGATAGGCATCGGCCTGCGGTGGCATGTTCCAGGCAGGCGGCAGACGGATGGCCTCATGCAGGACATCCAGCGACCAGTTGGGCGCCGCCGTATCGAGCTCGGTGAATTCCGTGCGAAAGCTCAGCCGATCCGTGCCAAAGAGGTGCGGGTTTCCCTGGCTGGGCTTGTCGACCCCTTCAAAGCCATCGACCTCCAGCGCCAGCAGCCAGCGGGAAAACATCTGCTGTGAAAGGGCCAGCAGCTCGGGTTCGCTCGGCTGTCCGGCCATCAGGGACGCCATCCCTACCTGGATGATGGCCATGGGCGAGATCTGGTCGATTTCGCCATTGAAGCTCAGGCTGTCGATTGCGAACCCTTCTCTTCGACGTTCACTGCCTTCGCTGAAGGCCAGCCCCTCGAGTGCCAGGCGCGCCCAGAGATCACGCTGCGTGTCATCCTCGGCGTGGCGACCGATACCAATGTCGCTGTGCAAGCTGGCCAGGCGCAGGTATTCGTATTCGTTATCGCCCCGAACACTCAACCCCTCGATGGCGAATCGCGCCGAGGGATTGCCGACGGCATCTACCAGGGTACCGAGCACCTCAAGCGGATTGCCCTGACGGAACACCTCATGTTTCTCGCCCTCCTTCCCCAAGGCCAGCAGCGTCTCGAGCGTCACATCACGCTGCTCGGTCTGTAGGTCGAGCCGGTCGAGCCGTAACAGCGGTGCCTCGATGAATGAGGCCAGCTCAACGTTCTCGACATGAAAGCGCCCCGGCAGGTCATACAGGCCGTCTTCTCGTTGCCGGGTGTCCACCTCGATCCCGATGCGCCCGAAGGTCAGCTGGCGTGGCACATCTTTCCCCTCCATCTGTGCCAGCGCGGCCTGTGAGGCCACCGCCCCCATCATCCCTTCCTGCGGATGCAGATCGAGCCTCACGTCATCCACTTCCGCCTTCAGGGCATGCAGCGTATCCAGGGCATCGTTCCACTGCCCGGAAAACTCGAGCGGCCCGAACGTCAGTCGCCCAGCGAGCCCCCCCTGGGGATCGCGAACATCGACGACATCCGGCACCTCCAATCCGATCGGACGCAGTCCGTTCTCGACCGCACCGAGTTGCATGTGCAGATCGCCGATCACCCACTCCACATCCGGACTGTAGCGCTGGAAATCCCAGTCAGACTCGACGGTCAGCCATGGCAGTGCCAGGTGCACCACGCCCTGCTCATCGAGACTGAACTCCGGCGCGCCGAGTGTGCCCATGACCGGTGCAGCGTCGACCAGGGCGTCTCGCAGCTGTTCCTGGAAGGTCAGCACCTCATCGGGCAGCGCCGGGGCGGCAAGCGGTCTTCCTTCAGCGTCCAGCGGCATCTGCCATACCGACGGCGGCTCCCGGCGCGATCCGGCCTGGAGTCGGCCAATCGCCACGAGTGTCTCCCCTAGCGGCAGCACATCCAGCACTACCTCCCGGGCCGACTCGACACCGTACTCCCGTGACCAGAGCACGCCGCCATCGCTGTCCATCCTCGCCATCCAGCCATTCTCGGTACGCGCCTCGCCGCCGATGAGCAGTTGCCCCTCGGCATCGAAGGTCATGGCGTGCACACCGTCAAGCGCGGGAATCGAGCTCGCACCAGACGGCGTGATTACGCCCACCTCATGGCTCTGGGGATCGAAGCGCCGCAACCACAGGCCTCCACCATCGACCTGCCCCCCCAGCACGACCTGACCCTGCGGAGACACCGCCAGCGCCTCGACAGCCGAAGGCAGTGATGCCACACCGGGTTGCGCTTGCCAGATCACCTCACCCTGCCTGCCCAACAGGGCCAACGCGGGCCGACTCTCACCATCCTGCCCGGCCACCACCCAGCCCTGCCCCGGCAAGGCAGCCAGATGCTGCGCGCGACTCCAGGCGGCAAGCTGCTGCTCCCAGGCGAGCGTCCCTTCGGCATTCAGGGCCAACAGCTGCACCCCCGAGGCATCGGCCATTTCTCCCGCCAGCAGCGCTTCTTCCCCCTGTACGGCGCCGGCCACCACCGTCGCCTCGGTGAGGCTCGACGCCTCGATCATCTCGCCGGCGTCATTGAAGCGCACCACGGGGCCACTGCCCGCCATCAGGTAATCCCCCCCTTGAAGGGGCAGCAGCACACTGGGCAGCAGCTGTGTGCCGGCAGCCGGCCTCGCCGACCAGAGCAGGCGCCCCTCGCCATTACGGCGCATGACCACCGTTTGCGGGCCGGAATGCCCGATCACGGTCACCGCCGCAAGATAGCCTCCCTCTTCCGCCGGTATGGCGTTGACCAGGCCGGCCGTGAGGGGCAGCTCAACCCGGCTGCGTGCATAGTCCGGCGTGCGAAACATTCTTAGCTGCGGCGCCTGCGCCCAGAGCGGCGCCTCGATACGGCTGATACGCTGCGCGGGCACGGTCTCGCCGGACAGAAGCAGACGGGCCTTCCTGCCCTCGGCATCCTCCAGAATCAGCTCACCCCGGCCACGCACCGGCGCCTGTTCGGCGAGCACCACCTCCTGGTCCGGCAGGATCTCTTCCCAGTCGAGATACTCCTGGCCGAAGATGAAGGTATTCAACCGACCCAGCAGCTGCTCATCCGCCTCGAGTTCGCCGGAACGGACCCGCTCCAGGATCGCACGCAGGGTCTCCAGGTCGGCCGAGAGCAGATCGACTCCCTGGGGTCGAAGCGCCAGTGCCAGCGTCGTGACGCCGGGTGGCAACCTGT
>NZ_JAVLBC010000187.1:0-1040 GCF_031581305.1 Halomonas sp. | reverse complement strand
CATAGGCCATCAGCATCCGCGGGGTCAGCGGCTGCTCTACGCTGCGCGCCGGCAGGTCCTCCGGCCCGGTGGCATGCTCGAAAACCCCGTCGACCTCCAGCACCCGCCAGGTCTGTTCGGCCTGCAAGGTGGTCGCATGCCCGAAGGTACCAAGCAGCAGCAGGAGCACCGAAGCGGTGAGTCGGCGCGCGCTCGCCTGAAGAAGCGTATTCATCGGTTTTCTCCTTATGCTGTTGTATCGGCCGCCTGCCTCATCATCCACCACGTGACGGCGACGATCGGACGGGAGCCTTCAACGGTGCATCACAGCCCGACTCGGAGTCCGGAGCGGACGGCAGGGGGTGATCCGGTTCCAGTGGGTGGCCGTCGCACGTGCTGCCATCGGGTAGCAACACCCGCTTTTCCGTGAAGCGCAGCGCCCCCCCCTCCGGCAGCGGCACATCGGTCTGGATACTGCACTTGCCGCGGCTCGGACGGCCCCTGAGCTCGGCCCGACCGTGGTATTGAAGAATCGCCGCCAGTATCTCGGCCGCACTGGCGGTATCCGGCCCGATCCAGATCGACAGGGGCGTGTTCGTGTCCCCTGCGCGACGATTCGTGAACCACTCCCGCTCCCCGGCGCGATCCGTGAAGGCCACAAGCTCCCGGCCCGACTCGAGAAACAGGCCCGCCACATCCAGCGCCTCGAAGACATCGCCGCCGCCACTGAAGCGCAGATCCAGCACCAGCGGCCGTTCCTCCCGCTGCGCCCGATAGGCCGCCAGCCGCGCCGCCACCGCCGGCCGGGTCAACCCGGCCCGGAAGCGCCGGATACGCAACAGCTGCCGGCCGTGCTCGGCGTGAGACTCGACATCCAGCGGCTGAAAGTCGGCCCGGAACAGGCGAACTCGACGCTTATCTTCCCCGGGCGTCGCCAGCGTCAGCTCGACCGCGGTTCCCCGAGCCCCCCTCAGCCGCTCAGCCACCTCGGCCGGTGGGGCGCCCACCACCTCGACACCATCGACCTCGAGCAGCCGGCTGCCGCCGATAATGCCTGCACG
>NZ_JAVLBC010000186.1:0-6094 GCF_031581305.1 Halomonas sp. | reverse complement strand
ACTGTCGACACGTGTCGGGGAGGGCGGGCGTCAGCTGTCCGGCGGTCAGGCCCGTCGCATCAGCCTGGCCCGTGTATTGTTGCGCGACCCGGACCTGGTGATCCTTGACGAGCCGTTTGCCGGGCTCGATGCGGATACTGCGGCACGCCTTTCCGGGAGGCTCGATGGGTGGCTCGCCGGTCGTACCGTCATCTATCTGGTGCATCAGCTCGGGGAGGCTGTTGATCCACCCGGCATCGATTGCTGTCTGACCCTGTGCGACGGACGGCTTTGCACGAATGGTCAGAATGTCTCAGGATGAAGCTGACGACGTCTCCGATGAGGTCTGCCATGCGTGATTTCCTCGAATCCGCGAGGCCCTGGATCTGCTGGAGGTCTGTCGCATCGACCATGGCGTGCGCTGCCTGGAAGACCCGGCGCTGGTGGTCCGGTTGTGCGATGAAGGCGTGGTGCTCACTGTCTGTCCGCTCTCCAATGTGTGCCTGCAAGTCGTCGAACGCATGACCGACCACCCCTGCCGCGGCTGCTGGACGCGGGCCTTCGGGTCACTCTCAACTCCGACGACCCGGCCTACTTCGGCGGCGGCATGCTGGCGAACTTCGAGGCCTGCGCCGAGGCGTTTGGCTGGTCGTAGGAGGTCTTCATCCAGCTGGCCGGTACCGCCATCGAGGCCGCCTTCATCTGCGAGACGCGCCGCCTCGACCTGCATCGCCAACTGGCGACGTGCCACTAGGCCAGCGACGCGGGTGGGTGGGAAGAATCGCCGACGGGACATGCCGGCAAATTTGTTGAGGTGCCTGTATGCAACGGCCTGTAATATCCTGTAGAAGGAGGGGGTTTACCTCCTTTTTGGGTCGATCCGGGAGAGCCTTGCTTGAGTCTCAAGACCCGTTTCCTGCTGCTGGCGACTTGCCTCGTGCTCGTGGCGTCAGCGGCCGCCTGGACCGTCTTCCAACGTATCACCGAAGGCATCATCGAGCAGTGGGGCGAGCGCGTTGCGGCCATCCAGGTGCAGTACGACAGCGGTCGCCTGCTGCAGCCCCTGGAGCGGGAGATTGCCCTGGCGCGCCAGATGGCCGACTCCATCGTGCTGCAGCGCTGGGCGCGGGACCCCGATGATCCGGCGCTCGAGGCCCAGGCCTTCGCCGAGATGGAAAGCTTCCGTCGCAACTTCCGCGACAACAGCTACTTCGTCGCCCTCAGAGGTAGCGGTCGCTACTACCACAACAATGCCGCCAACGACTATGCCAAGGCGCGCCTTCGCTATCGGCTGAGGGCGGACCGACCGGCCGACGCCTGGTTCTTTCGGCTGATCGCGGAGGGTCGGGACTTCCACCTCAACGTCAATCCGGACGTGGAGCTTGGCGTCACCAAACTGTGGATCGATGTCCTGATGCGGGACGCCGATGGCGAGATCCTGGGAGTGGTGGGCACCGGCCTGGAACTCGAGGGATTCCTGCAGGAGGTCGTGGATATCCATCAGCCCGGCATCACCACCCTGTTTGTCGACTACAACGGTGCCATCCAGCTCTACCGCGATCGTCGCCTCATTGACTATGCCAGTTTCGTCAAGCCTGAGGGACAGAAGCGCACGCTGGACCTGCTGGTGGACCTGCCCCGTGACGCCGAGGCGCTCTCCGCCATAATGCGCGAGCTGCGCGAGGCCCCGGACCAGTCGCCGAACGTGCGCACCGAGTTCGTGACCGTGGAGGGCAAGCGCCACCTGGCCGGCGTGGCCTTCCTGCCGGCTCTCGGTTGGTTCGAGGTCACGCTGCTTGATCTGGAAACCCTGATGCCAATCGACGGTTTCATGCCGGTGGCGGTGGTGTTCGTGCTGACCCTGCTCGTCACGCTGCTGGTCTTCCACCTGGCGCTGCGTCGCCAACTGCTGGCCCCTATCGCGGACCTGGAAGCCGCCATGCAGCGGGTCAAGCAAGGGGACATGTCACCCTCCGAGTTGCCCCGGGGGCGAGGCGAGATGGGCCGGCTCATGCACCATTTCCAATCCATGGCCGAGGCCATCCAGCGCCATACCCGGGATCTCGAGGAGCGGGTCCGCGAGCGCACCGAGGAGCTCGAGGCGGTGGCCATCCGCGATGTGCTGACCGGCCTCATGAACCGTCGCGGCATGCAACAGTGGCTGGAGGAGCTGATCCTGCGGGCGTCCCGGGAGGAAAGCCACTTCGGGCTGATCTGGCTGGACCTCGACCGCTTCAAGGAGCTCAACGATGGCCTCGGTCATGCCGCGGGAGATCAGGCC
The DNA here is from genome assembly GCF_031581305.1 of Halomonas sp. GTDB lineage: Bacteria > Pseudomonadota > Gammaproteobacteria > Pseudomonadales > Halomonadaceae > Halomonas. The sequence continues at coordinate 3,834 of NZ_JAVLBC010000186.1, read as the reverse complement.
CTGGTGCGTGTCGCCGAGGCGCTGCGGCACGGGCTGCGTCCCTACGACCGGGCCTCGCGCTGGGGAGGCGACGAGTTCCTGGTGCTGCTCTCGCCCTGCGACGCGTCCACCCTGACCCGAGTGGCCGAGCGCCTGCGCCAGGCGGTCGCCTCGATCGAGGTGGACGGTACCGCGGTCACCATCAGCGTGGGGGCCTGTCTGGCGATTCCCGGCGAGGGCCTCGACAGCCTGTTGAAGCGAGCCGACGAGGCGCTCTACCAGGCCAAGGCGGAGGGGCGCAACCGGGCCCGGGTGGCCGTATAGTCCCTTTCCGGGTCATCCCCTGCGGTGCATCAAGCGCCCGCCGGACCAGGTCTCGGCCACGCAGCGATCGTCGCCCAGCATCATCAGCGCGAAGAGCGTCTCGGGAAGCGACCCGCCGCGCGCCGTGCGCCGTGCCAGCAGCGGGGTGGCGGTCGGGTCGAGCACCACCAGGTCGGCCTCCATGCCCGGGGCGAGGCGACCGATGTGGCCGTCCAGCGACAGCGACCGGGCGTTGCCCAGCGTCAGTCCGTAGACGCCCTGCCAGGCGGTGAGCGGCTGGCCGCGCAGCTGGCCCACCTGGTAGGCGGCCTTGAGCGTGGCAAGGCCCGAGAGGTCGGTGCCGCCGCCCACGTCGCTGGCGTAGGTGATGTTGAGGCCCATCTCGCGGGCCGCCAAGCGGTCGAAGAGGCCGCTGCCGAGGAAGAGGTTGGAGCTCGGGCAGAAGGCGAGGTTTGCCCCCCGTTCGGCGAGCCGGCCGCGCATCGCCTGGTCCAGGTGGATGCCGTGGGCGAAGGTGCTGCGCGGGCCCACCAGGCCCGACTGCTCGTAGACCTCAAGGTAGTCGCGGCTGTCGGGGAAGAGCTGTGCCACCCAGTCCAGCTCGCCGGTGTTCTCGGCCAGGTGGGTCTGCAGCCAGAGGCTGGGGTCGTTGCGCATCAGGCCCCCGGTGGCGTCCAGCTGGGCCCGGCTGGAGGTGGGGGCGAAGCGCGGGGTCAGGCTGTAGCCCAGTCGCCCCTTGCCGTGCCAGTCGCCGATCAGCCGCTCGGTGTCGCGGATGCCGCCGAGGGTATCGTCGCAGAGCGCGTCCGGGGCATGGCGGTCCATCAGCACCTTGCCGGCCAGCATGCGCAGCCCGCGCCGGCGGCTGGCGGAGAAGAAGGCATCGACGGAGACCGGGTGGCTCGAGCAGAACACCTGGGCGGTGGTGGTGCCGACTCTCAGCATCTCGTCGAGGAAGGCCTCCGAGATCACCTCTGCATGTTCCCGCGCCGCGAAGCGACACTCCTCGGGGAAGGTATAGTCGTTGAGCCAGTCGAGCAGCTGACGGCCGTACGAGGCCATGATCTCCAGCTGCACGTAGTGCACGTGGCTGTCGATGAAGCCGGGCATGATCAGCTTGCCGCGGTGGTCGATCACCTCGATCCCCTCGGGGAGCTCGGGGGAGAGGCGCGCATGGTCGTCCACCGCGCGGATGTGGCCGTTCTCGATCCACAGGGCGCCGTCCGTAAGGTGGCGCACGCTGCCCTCGGCAGGCGTATCGGCCTCGCCGGGGTCGGCATCGAAGCTGAGCAGTTCCGCGCGCAGCACGCGCGAGTCGCTATGGGTCATCTCGTCAGGGCTCATTGGTGAGCATGTTGCGCAACTTGGCCGGGTCTAGGCCGCGCTGGTCACCGTGGAGGGCCTGGACCACGTCCGCAGCCCCATCGGCACCGCAGTCCCCGGTGGCACAGCCCTCCTTGGTGCCGGACGGGCCGAGCGAGTCGCGCAGCAGCTCGAGCACGCTGGTGTCGGGCGAAGCCGAGCAGTGGCGAGGCTGCCCGTTGAGCAGGAAGTCGATCATCGCCTTGTCTCTTTTGTTGGTGTGGACGGATTAACCTTTACGCGCTTGTATTCTGGAGGCTCATTGCCTGACCAATCGGTCAGGAGTTCTTTCAGCTTGGTCCAGATTAGCGCTCTGCAAGCCCGTTTGCACCTCGCCTGGGGGTGGGGCACTATCCTTGGCTTTGATCCGCCACGGGGCTGTGAGGTGGCCAATGACACAGGGGAGCGCGCCTGCCGAGCGGGAGGCGAGAGAGCAGGGCGAGGCCAGCGGCGTGACCCGCTTGCGCAACGAGCGTGAGATCCTGGCCGCGGCCGAACGGGTCTTTGCTCGCTACGGCTATCGGGGGGCGAGCCTCCAGGCGATTGCCGATCAGGCCGGCCTGCCCAAATCCAACGTGCTCTACTACATGGGCAGCAAGCGTGGCCTCTATGTGCGGTTGTTGGAGCGGATGATGGAGCGCTGGAATGCCCTGCTGGACGATATCTCGGTGGAGGATGACCCTGCCGAGGTGCTGGAGGCCTTCATCCGCAGCAAGATGCAGCTGTCACGGCGTCATCCGGAGGGCTCACGCCTGTTCGCTGCCGAGATCCTGGGCGGTGCCCCCTTCCTGCAGGAGTACCTGCGCGGCGAGTTGCGTGACTGGGTCCGGGCCCGGGCGCGGATATTCGAGCAGTGGGCCGAGCGTGGGCTGATGGATCCCGTCGACCCGGTATGGCTGATCTTCCTGATCTGGTCGGCCACCCAGCACTATGCCGACTTCGAGGCCCAGGTGCTGGGCATCACCGGCCGTGACGCCCTCAGCGATGCCGATGTCGAGGAGATCACCACCTTCCTCACCCGAGTGATCCTCAAGGGGTGCGGCGTCAGACCGCAGGTTGACTGAGCCTCTAGAGAAAAGTACAGGGTGTCATCTTGACCTATAATGGAATAACATTATTCGCTTCAATTCTTTCTGCAGGAAAGGAACCCGTATGCGTTTTCTCAAGCTCCTTATCCCTGGCCTGCTCCTGCTGGCTGCTACTCCCGCCCTGGCAGGACACGCCAATCCCTGGGCGACGGACGATGACGATCTCCTGATGCAGTATCATGACGAGAACCTCCAGCAGAGCGAAGATACCCCCGGTGAAGACGAGATGCTCGGCATCATGGAGCAGCATGCCTCGGGCAAGCTCGATGCCGAGGAGACCTCTGGTACGACCGGCGGGGGACAGGGCCATGCCAATGGCTCAGGTGTTGATAGTGGCGGCAGTGGCGGTTCCGGTGGAGAAGGCGGTAACGGTGGTGGCCCCGGCGGAGGAAAAGGCGGAAACGGTGGCCAGCGCTAGGGAAGCCGTCCACGTCGAGCATGAACGCAGCGCCCCCGGTCCGGACAGGATCGGGGGCGCTGTGGCGTGTCGGCTGATTGAGAAGAGAGGGCGAAGATATCGGGAAGTCGCGGATGACACGGGATGACCATTCGATGGCCGTGGCCAGTCTGCCTATCGAGGCACGCCTCGACGCCATCCTCGAGGCCCTCGAATCACACCCGCGCGCGCTGCTGGTGGCCGAGCCCGGGGCGGGCAAGACCACCCGGGTGCCGCTGGCGCTGCTCGAGGCCTCCTGGTGCACGGGCGGCAGGTTGCTGCTGCTGGAGCCGCGGCGGGTGGCGGCGCGCCTGGCCGCCGGCTTCATGGCCGAACAGCTCGGCGAGCGGGTGGGGGAGACCGTCGGCTACCGGATGCGCGGCGAGAGCCGCGTCGGGCCCTCGACCCGCCTGGAGGTGGTCACCCAGGGGGTGCTGACCCGCATGCTTCAGGACGACCCCATGCTCGAGGGCGTGGCCGGGGTGATCTTCGACGAGTTTCACGAGCGCAGCCTGGAGGCGGACCTGGGGCTGGCCCTGACCCTGGATGCCCAGCAGGGCCTGCGCGACGATCTGCGCCTGCTGGTGATGTCGGCGACCCTCGACGTGGAGGCCCTGCTCGGCGTGCTGGGCAACGACACCCCGG
>NZ_JAVLBC010000185.1:0-6287 GCF_031581305.1 Halomonas sp. | reverse complement strand
CCGAGGAAGCGCGCTTGAAGCTGAAGAAGGCGTCGCAGCCCGGCTTCGTCGAGCCGATGAAGGCGGTGCTGGTGGACGAGCCCTTTTCCGACCCCAACTGGATCTACGAGCGCAAGCTCGACGGCGAACGCTGCCTGCTGCACAAGAAGGGTGCGACGGTGACGCTCTACTCGCGGAACGAGAAGAAGAAAAACAACACCTACCCCGAGATCGCGGAAGCGGTGGGAAAGCTCGACGGGAGCTGCATCCTCGATTCGGAGATCGTGACCTTCGATGGCAAGGTGACCAGTTTCAAGCGACTGCAAAAGCGTCTCCACAGAAAGGCTCCCGGTGAAGATATCCTCAGGCAATTCCCGGTGTACGCCTACGCCTTTGATATCCTCTATCTCGACGGCTACGACCTGACCGACCTCCCCCTGCGGGAGCGGAAGAAGGTCCTGCGCAGGGCATTCGAGTGGGCGTCTCCCCTGCGCATTCTGCCGCACCGCAACGAAGAGGGCGTGGCCTATCTCAAGGAGGCGTCGAGGAAGGGCTGGGAAGGCCTGATCGCAAAGGATGCCCGCTCCGGCTACGTGCCCAGGCGCTCCAGGAAGTGGTTGAAGTTCAAGTGCGGCCATCGCCAGGAAATGGTGATCGCCGGCTACACCGAACCGAAAGGCGAGCGTGTCGGCTTCGGCGCGCTGCTGCTCGGTTACTACGAGGACGGCGAGCTTCGCTACGCGGGCCGCGTGGGTACCGGCTTCGACGACGACTTTCTGACGTCCTTCCACAAGACAATGCAGCGTGAGGAGCGCAAGACCTCGCCCTATGCCGATCATGCGGAGGCGGACGACGCCATCCACTGGATCGAACCGACGTTCGTCGGCGAGGTGGGCTTCACGGAATGGACGCAAGATGGCCGTCTCCGGCATCCGCGCTTCCTCGGCCTTCGCGACGACAAGGACCCAACAGAGGTCAGGAGGGAGAGCGCCCAATGAAACCCAACGAGGTCGAGATATCACATCCCGACAAGGTGCTGTTCCCCGGCACGGGCGTCACCAAGGGTGAGCTCGCCGATTATTACGCGCGAATCGCACAGCGCTTGTTGCCTTATGCGGAGGGACGCCCGCTGACGCTGCGCGCCTTTCCGAAAGGTATCGGCGAGGAGGGATTTTTCAACAAGCATGCACCCGACCATTTTCCCGACTTCATCAGGCGTATCGAGGTGCCCACCCGCGACGCCGGCAGGGAGGCTGCGCGCATGTCCAGCGCCGACGAGGCGGCGGACCTGGTGTACTTCGCCGGCCAAAACGTGATCGAGATCCACGCGTCGCTCTCGACGGAAGCGGACCTCGAGAAGCCGGACCAGATCATTTTTGACTTCGATCCTTCCGGCGACGATTTCGACAAGGTGCGAAAGGTCGCGCTGGGATTTTGCGCGTTGCTGGATTCGTTGGCGCTCAACGCCTTCTGGAAGACGACAGGCTCGAAGGGATTGCATGCCCATATTCCCATTCGCCCCGAACGGGACTTCAGCACGGTCAAAGAGTGGGCGAAGGCGCTCGCCCGCAAGCTGCACGACGAGATGCCCGAGGAAACCACGCTGGAGCAGCGCAAGGACAAGCGGGGCGACAGGGTCTTCATCGACGTGCTGCGCAACGACTACGGCCAGACGGCGGTCTTGCCCTATTCGGTACGCGCCAGGGAAGGGGCCCCGGTCGCGATGCCGATCCGCGCGGACGAGCTGGAAGACGGCAACCTCCTGCCGGACCGTTATACCCTGAAGAACGTCTTCCAGCGCCTCGGACAGGTCGAGGATCCCTGGCACCATTTCAAGCATCGACGCATCGGGGCGAAGCGGCTGGCGGAGGCCGTCAGCTGAGGAGAATCGCGTTTCCCCGCTGCCCCGGCACGCCCGCCAGCCACGTCCCCCGTCGCAGGCCTAGAAGGTATAGTCGACGCCCACCCAGAGGCTGCGGCCGGGCTCGTTCAGGGGCAAGGCCAGGCTCTCCGGATCCTCGGCGAGGAAGGGGTCGCTGGCACTGCGGTTGCGGTTGAGGAAGTCACTGTAGGTCTTGTCGAGCAGGTTGCTGACCCCGGCACGCAGGGTCATGGCCTGCCAGCGCCAGGCGGCCTCGGCGTCCAGCACCACATAGCCCGCGGTGGCCACCTCGTCCGGCCCCAGGCGGTCCTGGGCGTCGGAGAAGCGGGCCGTGAGGCCGGCCTCCCAGGCCTCGCGTACATGGAACTGCGAGAGCTGGCCACGCAGCGGGGCGATATCCGCCAGGGCCCCGCCGTCATCCAGGTTGTCGCCGCGCACCCAGCTCAGCTGGCCGCGCGTCTCCCAATGGTGCGCCCAGCGCAGGTCGCCGGAGAGTTCCACACCATAGAGGGTGGCATCGATATTGCGGTAGGTGCTCACCCCATCTGCGTTGTTGTCTCGAAAGATGTAGTCATCGACGCGGTCGGCGAAAGCTGCCAACTCGAAGCCGACATTCTCAAGGCGGCGCTCGAAGCCCACATCCAGCTGATGATGCACCTCGGGATCGAGGCCGGGATTACCCACCCAGTCGCTTTTGGCGAAGTAGCGCTCGGTGGCGTCGGCATCGCGTTCGGCGCGGCTCAGGCTGGCGTAGAGGGTGTCGGTCTCGTTGAGGCGCTGCTCGCCGCGCAGGAAGCCGCCCACCAGCCAGGCCTCATGGTCCAGATCGCCCGTTACGCCGTACTCGCGACGGTAGAGATCGGCCGCCACCACGCCCGTACCGCTGGCCTGGTCGGCGGCATCGGCGCTGGCCTCTGAATAGTCCAGGCGCAGACCGCCGCTCAGGGTGGTGCGCTCGCCCAGGTAGTGATCCAGCTCGGCGAAGGCGCCGGATTGGCGAGTGGTGACGTCCGGCCAGGAGAGAAAAGCCACCATGTCGGTGGTATCGTTGATGATTTGTGCGTCGCGCGCATTCTGCAACACGTTGACCCCAAAGCGCAGGTCGCTGTCGGCCAGCTGCTGCACGGCCATGCTCTTCCAGGTGAGGGTGTCGGACTCGGTAGGCGAGCGCATCTTCATCATCGGCGCGTCACGCAGCGAGGTGTTGTCCATCACATGGTCGATGGTGGTGAACTGCAGGCGATTCTCCACCCTCAGGGTGTCCGAGAAGGCGTGGTCGAGGCGGACCCGCAGGGTGTCGTTGTCGCTCTTCGGGGAGTCCATGCCGGCGCCGGCGAACGCGATGTCGCGTTCCCGCACGCCTTCGTAGCCGAATGCCAGCTCGGTGTCGGCCGTGGGCGTGAAGCCCAGGGTCAGGCCGCCGCTGATGGTCTCGAAGCCGCTGTGGATGCGCCGGCCATCGCCATCTTCGTAGTCGTTGGCCTCCTGGCGCTCGCCGAACAGCCGCCAGTAGCCATTCTCGTTGCCGGCCACCAGGTTGGCGTAGAGGCCAGCGCGCTCGCCGTTGTCGTCATAGCTCGCCCCCACGCTGCCCTGCTGCTGGACGTCGCGGCCATCAAAGTCCGGCGCGGTGCGCTCGAAGAGCACGGTGCCCCCGCTGCCGCCGGCCCCGTGCTGCAGGGTGGTCACGCCCTTGCTCACCGTCACCCGGTCGAAGCTGTGCAGCGGCGCATAGGCGGTGGGCGGGTCCATGCGGTTGGGACAGCCGCCGAAGACATACCCCCCGTCCACCAGGATATTCAGCGCATTGCCCTGCTGGCCACGAATCACCGGGTCGAGGCCGTGCCCGCCCATTCGCACCGCCTCGATGCCATTGAGGCGGCGCAGCCAGTCGCCGGCATCCGCCGCTGGCGCGGGGGACTGGCGGGGCGTGATCGAGAGCTCACCAGGCACGTCGGCGTTCCCCTCGATGATCATGGTGGCGAGGGTCTCGGTATCGGTCTGGGCCTGGGCCTGGGCCTGGGCCTGGGCCTGGGTGGCAGTAGCCCAGACGGCGGCGATGCAGGCCACCACCGGCAGGCGACGAAGGATTGGCATGGTCATGGTCCCGTGCTCTTTCGAATCAATTGTTAGGCACGGGAATATTAAGTCGGGATGAAATGACCAGGAATGGGTCAGGATGCCGCATGGGCTCATGCGCGGCGGGCTCAAAGCAGAAAAGCCGACCCCGAGGGGCCGGCTTCATTCTGACGCGTGCGTTACCGCTTCAAGCGCAGGGCTTAGAAGAAGTAGCGGGCACCAGTGATGTAGTACATGTCATCGCCATCGGCGGTATCGATGACATCACCGTCATCGTTGAAGAGGGTGATGGACTGCTGGTCCGCCTGCTGCAGCTCGGCGAAGAGGTTGAAGCTGCTGGTCAGGTTGTAGTAAGCACCTGCCGCCCAAGAAGTGCGGGAATCGCTGTTATCCGGGGAAACGTCATAGATGTCGGCGTTGAAGGCCCACTGACCCACGGCGTAGGACATACCCAGGCCCCAGGTGTCGTAACCGCCGCCGAGGGTGTCGTTGTCGTCACGAGTCTCGTAACCCAGACGGGCGGAGAATGCATCGTTGATGGCGAAGGAAGCAGTGGCGCCGTAGAGCAGCTCGTCATTGCCGCCGCCCTCGACGATGTCATCAACATAGCCCAGCGCCAGACGCAGGCCACCGGTTTCGAACTTGGCACCGCCCTGGGTGGCAACTTCAGAACCATCGGTGGGCTCAACCTCGCCACGATCAGAATAGTGCTTGGCGCTGATAAAAGCAGTAAAGCCTTGCAGGTCCGGGGTCACATAGCCCAGGGAGTCACCACGCGCCTGCTTCGAGCCGCCTGCACCAGTGGTAAGCTCAAGACCGCGATCGATGTAGACATCAAACGGTGCGGAGACATAGCTGTTGTAGAAGCTGTCGTAGTTACCCGCCTGAACGGTACCCCAGGAGTTGCCGCGCAGACCGATGTAGCTGTGACGAACTTCGTTGAAGCCCTGGGAGGTATTACGCTCGTCGCCGGTGAAGCGCCACTCGACACGACCGAAGGCGGTCATGTCGGAGCTGACTTCGTGGCTCATGCTCAGGCCGAGACGAGAATAGACATCGACGAACTCGGTATCGTTGCTGACCTTCTCGCCAGCACTGTTGTACTCCGGGCCGCCGCCGCGGATACCCATGGCGATGCGGCCGTTGATGTCCAGCTTGGTACCGTCCTGGTCATAGACGGTAGCGGCTTGAGCGGCGGTAGCGGAGAACGCCATGGCACCGGCGATAGCAGTCGCTAACAGTGTCTTTTTCATTGCGATAGTTCCTTATTGACTAGCTTGCTGTTTCGATCGTGGCTGCCCGTTCTTGATGAGCGGGTCAGCGGGCTTGGCCGGTCTTGGTGCCGGTTCTCGACTCTGCGGGCTCCCTCCCGGGAGGTGGCAGGTCGCGAGCCAGACCTCGGCAAAGCCTTGTTATAGTCCAATGCTCGCAGGAGAAACTCTATACCGGGACATACGGGAACGCAACAAGAAAAAACACTGTTTTCCTTCGCTGCGCCCTAGTCTCCCGGCGCTTCTCCCTGCCCTTGCGATTCGGGCGCCGTCCCGGCGAGCCCGATGCCTGTTCGGCCTGCCACGACGATCCGGCAGACCATCAAGCACCTGGAGCGATGAGCGACTTCATCATGCCCGGCGAATATGATGAAGACAAGTCAGCGGATCAACGCTGGTTGTGCTTGGCAAGCAGCGCGGAGAGTTTCTCTTCCAGGGTGGCGGCCTCCCGGTCCGGCGAGGCGCCATGGCCGGCGCTGTCGGCCGCGGCGGAGTCCCGGCGTGAGGCGGGCGTAGCCGCCTTGGCAGCGTCGTGCCGGGTTGTCTCGCTCGGGGGCTTGCCACCCTTGGTGGTATCACGCTTCTTGCCGCGCTGTCGTGCCGGGCGAGCCCGCTGACGGCGGTCGGCCTGCAGTCGCTCAAGCTTCTTGTGGGCATGCTCGGCGGCCGCGGCATCCACCCGCCCGGCCGGCTCGCCGGCCAGGTCGAGCCGCTCTGCCCCCTCGCGAACGGACTTGAGATAGCGCGGCAGGTTGACGTAGCAGGCCAGCGCCCGGCGCACCAGCTTTTCGGGCCAGGGCTCACACGCGGCAAGCTCCTCGTGGATGCCGACCTTGAGCGGCCGGGTATGCCCCTTGAAGAAGGTCGAGGCGTAGCGCTGGTACCACTGGTCCAGCAACGCCTGGGGCGAAGGCGCTTCTCCAGGAAGCGTCTCGCCCGAGGCATTCGATTGAGCAGCGGTATCGGAAGCCGGTTCCGGCGCCGACGAGGCGCTCACTTCCCGAGAAAAGGGCGGCTCGCCAGCGGCCTCACTGGCATCAGGCTCCCTCGTGCGGTGGCCGATCAGCGCCGAGAGC
>NZ_JAVLBC010000184.1:0-6415 GCF_031581305.1 Halomonas sp. | reverse complement strand
CGATCATCAGGGAGCATGCCGAGGAGGGGCGCTACCTGCCGAGCGTGGTACCGCCGGGCCCCGATAATCCGCTGGGTACGCGCAAGATGCGCCTGGGCATCCCCGGCTACTTGATTCACGGCACCAATCGCCCCGAGGGGGTGGGCATGCGCGTGACCCATGGCTGCATCCGCATGCTGCCGGAGGACATCGAGGATCTCTTCCCGCGCCTGGCGGTGGGAACGCAGGTCAGGCTGATCAACGAGACCCTCAAGCTCGGCTGGGCGGACGGCATCCTGCATATCCAGGCCTATCCCTACCTGGACGAGGAGGATGGCACCACCATCCAGCGCATTACCGACGCGCTCGCCGAGGTGGACACGGCGATCAGGGGGCTCGACTACCCGGTGGACTACGCCCGCCTTCGCGAGGTCGTGGAGGTGCCACGCGGCATGCCCGTGGCCCTGGAGGTCAGCGCGCCGGAACCCATCCCCGAAACGCTCTGGGACCGCCTGGAGCTGATCGCTGCCGAGAGCCATTCCCACGAGGAGCAAGTCGGCGAGGGCTGAGTTTTGGCTCTTTGGGGATCAGACCCTTGGGAATCCCCACGAATGTCAAGACGACGGCGGCATTTGCGCTGCTGATCTCGGTGGCCAGCCCCTTAGGGGTCAGACCCCGGCCATGCCGCCAAGCCCGTCATTACGCACTTCTCTAGCGGATGCGCCCGCCGCCGGGGTCTGACCCCTAAGGGGCTCCCAAGCGGCGGTGCCCATCGGAACAATCTCTCGCCAAATGAAAATAAAGAATCATTCGTGGTGAGGCCTCAGTGTCAGGCCCTGGGGTAGAGTGGATCCACAGGCTAGCCGCCGGGCACCCACAACAAGGGCCCCGCCGTTACCGGCGAGGCCCCTGTCTGGAAGGTTCTGCTACCGCCCTGACGGGCGGCTGAGAACGATCACTTACGCATGGAACGCTCGAACATGCGGTTCATCTCTTCGCGGTTCTGCTCGGACATCTGCAGGGCCGCCTGAGCGTCGCGCTGTGCCTGGTTGGCGGTGTTCTGCGCCTGGGTGGCGATGCTGCGTGCTTCTGCCGCGTCGGCCTGAGCGGACTCAGCGGTCATGCGCACTTCTTCCAGGGCGCTGGTGGAGGCGCAACCGGCCAGGATGGCCAGAGAAGCGGCAGCGGCGGTCAGCTTCAGGGTAGTCTTCAGAGTCATGGTGTTCTCCTTGAGTCTTCCTTGGGTACTGCGTTGGTGTTACCTGACAATCAGGTTTCCTGCATAAGCAGGCCTTGTTGCAGCGACTTCTGCTGCGAAACACAGGAATCAAACGCTGTTCTATAATATGAAACGGCGCTTGTCCATAGCTTAGAACGTCCCGAGCGCATGTAAAGCCTAGCGGATGACGACGCGCGTGCCAATGTCGACCAACGACGACAGACGCTCCACTTGAGCGTCGGTTACCGCCACACAGCCGTCCGTCCAGTGGAACCGCTGGTGGATGTCGGGATCGCCCTTGCCGACCCCGTGGATGCCGATGAAGCCCCCGAGCACCGTATCCTGAGGCGGATAGCCGTGTCGACGGTAGTAGGAAAAGTAGTCGTCATAGTCCTGCTGGCTGTAGACCCCGGCCTCCAGCGCCAGGCGAGCATGGGTCGGCGTGGGGTAATCGAGCCCGATGAAGATATGGAACTTGCTGCGACGGTTGAAGCGGTTGACCCGGAACTCGCCGAGCGGGGTGGCCCGGTCGCCCCGCTGGCGCTGCGGCCTGGCGCCCCCACGGCCCAGCGAGACGGGCTCGAAGCGCTCGAGGAGCCGGTTGCCTCGGTAGACGCTCATCGCCGCCTCCCTATCCTCGACCAGCACCCACAGCTCGCTGTCATGGCGGGGCACGATGGCCCGGGACAGCAGGCTGTCCATCAGGTTGGCAGAGGCCTGCGGGGCCAGCAGCAGCAGGGGGGAACTCAGCGCCAGCAGGCCGAAGCGGCGACGGGATAGGTACGTCATCGGTAGATTCTCGGCGGCATACAGGGAATGAAAGGCATCTGACTGACCGCCGTTATACCGGATTGCCGGTGGCCTGTCAGGAGGTGTGGCCCGCTCCTTTGGGATCAGACCCCGGCTAAGCCAACATGCCCATCATGGCGCACCCCTCTGGCGGATGCGCCCGCCGGGGTCTGCCCCCAAGGTGGCTAGCAAGCGCGTATCAGCTGGGCAGGATGGCGCCCATTCGGAAGACCTCACGCAGGCTGGTGATGCCGGCAGCGGCCTTGGCCAGGCCATCGGCGAACATCGGGGTCCCGCCCCGTTCCACCAGGCTGTGTCGCAGCACGGCCTCATCGGCGTGGCGCAGCAGCAGCGCATGATCCTCCGGCGTGGGCTGCCAGATCTCGAAGACCCCGGTACGTTCGCGATAGCCCAGGCCGTCACACTGCGCGCACCCCACCGGTACCCAGGCCTGCTCGGGCACCTCGACCCCCACCGCCTCCAGCCATTCAGCGTCCCGGGTGGGGGTTGGCTGTTGCTCACGACAATGCTCACAGAGGCGACGGACCAGGCGCTGGGCGATCACCAGGCCGAGCGTGGCACTGATCTCGGCATCCTCGAGGCCAAGCTGTCGCAGTGTGGAAACAGTGCCCACGGCATCACGACTGTGCAGGGTCCCCATCAGCGAACGGCCGCTGCCGGCCACACTGACGGCCGCCGCGGCGGAGCCGGGGTCACGGATCTCGCCAAGCAACACATAGTCCGGATCCAGGCGCAGCATGGAGCGGGTTCCCGAGGCGAAGTCGAGCCCGTGGGCGGGGTCCACCTGGATCTGGTTGATGCCGGGAATGGCATATTCCACCGGGTCCTCGAGCGTCACCACATGACTGTCGGTGAGACGCAACTGGTTCAGCAGGGTGTAGAGGGTGGTGGTCTTGCCGGCGCCGGTGGGACCCGCCACCAGCAGCATGCCGCCGGTGGCATCCATCCAGCGACGAATGCCTCGGGCGCCCTGCTCGCCGATGCCCAGCGAAAGCGTGTCCTGGAATGTGCGGGGCGGGGCGAGAAAGCGAATGGCCAGTTTCTCGCCGGCCACGCAGTTCACGGCGGTGACCCTCAGGAAGGTCTCTTCCATGCCCTCGGCGTCGGCGGACCAGCTGAAGCTGCCGTCATGGGCGACACGCGAGGGCATGGGATCGAGCCGCGCGAGCACCTTGAACTGATTGGCCAGCTGCAGGCCATCGCCGACATCGAGCTCCAGCACATCGATGACGCGACCATCGATACGCAGGCGCAGGCGCCACTCCTCTCGAGAGGGATCAATATGGATATCGGTGGCCCGCGCGCGGATGGCTTCCTCGAGCAGTACATGGGCCATCAGGGGCTCATCGTCAGCCCCTGCCGGATCGGCAACCAGTGCCGCGAAGCGCGGCAGGAGCCGCCGCCCTGCCGGCTGCCGGTCTTTCGCCATCAGTCGGCACGCTCGACGATAAACTGGGACATCAGCTTGTCGGTATGACCGCGCAGGTGCATTTCGGTCCTGTCGAAGGGAAAGCGATCGAGGTAGTCACGATTGACCGGCGGCTTGTGGACATTCACCAAGGCCGCCTCGAGCCGCTCCCGATAGACATACGTCGCCGCCGCCACGCTATAGCAGAGGACCTCCCCGGCCTCCAGGTGACGGGACCACTCATCGCGTAGCTCATGGTGGCGAATGCGCTGACGCACGTCGCCGGACTCGCCAATATAGAGCAGCCGCTCGATGCCGGGCTCGCCATTGGCGGCGGCCGTACCGGCATAGACACAGAATATCCCCGATATATCAGGAATCTTGTCAAGCTGCTCGTCCGTCCAGTAGCCCAGCAGCTTGAGTGACAGGATCTGATCCGACATCGCTTTCTCCTTAGTAATCCTCGAGTCGTTGCATATCGCGAGCAATACGCCGCACTTCGGCCTCGTGGCCGGTGGAGAGCGAGGCGAAGAATTCGCGCTCGGCCTCGACGGATGCCCGCTCGGCACGATGAGCATACAGGTCCTGCAGGGTCCTGTGCATGGTCAACGCCGTGGCCAGCACGTCCTGGACGCTGTCGCACGAGATGCATTCGGTGAGGCGGTCGAGCGTGGGCGCATGAGGGAAGTCGGCCGGGTCGTCGAACCAGGTCTCGAGCACCTTGCGATGGTCGCCCTCTTCCTCGAGATAGTTGGCCAGTTCAGTCTGCATCTTGCGCTCGTGCTCGGCCAGGTATTCCAGCGCCATGCGTACCCGGTCGTTCACGTCACCGGCGGCCAGCTGGCTATACTGCTCCGCGAGCCCCCGGTGATAATCGGCCGCCCAGACGACCAGTTCCTTGACCTGATGAAAGCGCATTGCGGCTCCTCCTTTTGATGCCCTGATGGGGGCGGGTAATTCATGTTTTCATCCTAGCCAAGCCGCGTCCATCACGCTTGACTCATATCAATTCGAGCCCATGCCGACATGACCTGCCGCGTCTCGTCCCGTGCCGCCGGGGGTCAGCCGAACAGGCCCTGGCTACGCAGGTAGTCGTCGTAGCTGCCGCTGAAGTCGGTGACGCCCTGCTCGCTCATGTCCAGGATGCGGGTCGCCAGGGAGGAGACGAACTCGCGGTCGTGGCTGACGAAGATCAGGGTGCCGGGGTAGTTCTCCAGCGCCAGGTTGAGCGCCTCGATGGACTCCATGTCCAGGTGGTTGGTCGGCTCGTCCATCAGCAGCACGTTGGGCCGGGTCAGGGCCAGCTTGCCGAACAGCATGCGGCCTTGCTCGCCGCCGGAGATCACCTTCACCGACTTGCCGATATCATCACTGGAGAACAGCATCCTGCCCAGGGCACCGCGCACGTCCTGCTCCCCGCCCTGGGTCCACTGGGCCATCCACTCGAACAGCGTCGCCTCATTGGCGAAGTCGTCGGCGTGGTCCTGGGCGTAGACCCCGAGTTCGGCACTGTCGGTCCAGCGCACGGCACCGGCATCGGGATGCAGTTCACCGCCCAGGGTGCGCAGCAGGGTCGTCTTGCCGATACCGTTGGGGCCGATGATGGCGATGCGTTCGCCGGCTTCCACGGTCATCGATAAACGCTCGAAGAGCGGTGCCTCCTCGTCGAAACGCTTGGTGATGGCCTCGACGTTGACCGCGTTGCGGTGGATCTTCCTGGCCTGCTCGAAGCGGATAAAGGGACTGACACGGCTGGAGGGCTTGATGTCCTCGAGCTTGATCTTGTCGATCTGCCGCGCCCGGGAGGTCGCCTGCTTGGCCTTGGAGGCATTGGCCGAGAAGCGGCTGACGAACTGCTGCAGTTCAGCAATCTGTGCCTTCTTCTTGGCGTTGTCGGCGTGCTGGCGTTCGCGGACGGCCGTGGCGGCGGTCATGTAGTCATCGTAGTTGCCGGGAAACAGCGTGATCTCGCCGTAGTCCAGGTCCGCCATGTGGGTGCAGACGCTGTTGAGGAAGTGGCGGTCGTGGGAAATGATGATCATGGTGCTGCTGCGCGCCTTGAGCATGCCTTCCAGCCAGCGGATGGTGTTGATGTCCAGGTGGTTGGTGGGCTCGTCGAGCAGCAGCACATCGGGGTCGGCGAACAGCGCCTGGGCGAGCAGCACGCGCAGCTTCCAGCCCGGCGCGATCTCGCTCATGGGACCGGCGTGCTGGTGCAGCGGGATGCCAAGCCCCAGCAGCAGCTCGCCGGCCCGCGCCTCGGCGGTATAGCCGTCGAGCTCGGCGAAGCGTACCTCGAGGTCGGCCACGGCCATGCCGTCCTCCTCGCTCATCTCGGGCAGCGAGTAGATGCGCTCGCGCTCTGCCGCCACCTGCCACAGCTCGGCATTGCCCATGATCACGGTGTCGATGACCCGCTCGTCCTCGAAGGCGAACTGGTCCTGGCGCAACTTGCCGAGCCGGGTACCGGACTCGACCATCACCTGCCCCGAGGAGGGCTCCAGGTCACCGCCGAGGATCTTCATGAAGGTGGACTTGCCGCAGCCGTTGGCCCCGATCAGGCCGTAACAGTTGCCATTGCCGAACTTGACGGACACATTCTCGAACAGCGGCTTGGCGCCGAACTGCATGGTGATATTGGCGGTGGAGATCAATGAAGGGTCCCGTTAGTGCATGAAGAGGGGGCCGCGATTGTACCGGTTATCGCCGCCGCACACACCCGGGGCCGCGCGACGGGACGCACAGCACGCTATGCTCACTGGACAGCACAGAGTCTGTGGCGGGTTGTGGGAGCGCAATTCATTGCGCGATTACGCCAACAGGAGCCCTAGTGGCAAAAGAGGCCCGGGGCATCGGCCATCGCGCAGCGGAGCTGCGCTCCCACAGCTATCACGGAGAGCATCGACAACGCTTCTAGAAGAGCTTTTCTCTTTACGCGATAGCTCTGGCCTAAAGCAGCAACCCCCCCTCGATGGGCACGAAGCGGCTGGCCGCACGGA